>JBBTXZ010000005.1:18921-105241 GCA_038062015.1 Patescibacteria group bacterium
ACCAGACCGTGCCGTCAACTTCAAGGTCGTCGGTGATTAAAAGATCATTAGCATCAGCCAGACGAGAGTAGTTGGTGGTGTTGGTCCCGAATCGGTTGTAGGCCGCTGATGAGAATCCTCCAACCTGCAAGGTATTCCCGGTTAAGAGGTAAGAGGCAGAGGCAGTGCCTTGTGTTTCAGCTCTGCCCGCAGAAACAAGGAGAGCCAGACCAGTTGATGAAAAGGTAGTTGCCCCTGAAAAGGTATTAGCTCCAGTTCCAGTTTGAGTGTAGGCTCCGTCTGCAGCGATTGTTCCGATGCCAGAGAGATTACCGGTGTTGGTAATGTCCCAGTCAGAAGTATTTATTTCTCCGGTATCTCCATTATCTCCAAAGATGAATCTGCCGGCAGTCTGGAAGTTGCCAGAGATACTAGCTTTCCCGTCAAAGAAAGAGTTACCGTCCACTTCAAGAGCGCCACTGATTAAGAGATCATTAGAAGCATCAATATCTGATGAGTAGCCGGTTGTGGCGGTGCCGAAGCGGGAGTAGGAAACAGTTGCTCCGGGATTGGCGAACTGAACTGCTCCGGCAGCAATTACATTAGAAGCCGAGGCTGTACCAATGACCTCAAGCCGAGTAGTCGGGCTAGTAGTGCCAATTCCGGTGTTCCCGGTAATGAAAGTATTGTGGGCCACAATATTATTGCCGATAAAGTTATGGGTGCCCTCAACTTCAATGTCATAGACCTGCTCGGGTGGTAATAATTCAATATTGGAAATGGCATCCCAGACGGCGTAATTACCATTATTCGTGACAGCTATTTTATCACCTTTTTGTAACAAGGCTACTTTTGTCCATTTGCCCTGATTTGGGAAAATTTTTGATGGGGCTAATTCGTTTTGATATAATGAAACTACCGTGGGGAACGTATAGTACCGACCCCGGTTAGTCACCTGGGAGTCGCGGGGTGCAAATCCCCGGTTCTCCACGGTATAAAAGAGGTTAGGGTTATCAACAGACAGTCTTGACAGCGTATATGGGTATGCTAAACTGGCAATACGGTGACTAACCGGGATGGTGCTATACGCGGCTCCGATAGAGTCTGCAAATATCAAGTTTGTGACCTCTATCGGGGCCTTTTTTGTTTCCGGAAACACTGGAAAACCAGCTATATCGGTTTTTAGAATTTTTACCAAGTACGGATGATTCCCTGTAGTCCGAATTGCCTTGCCGCTGGCGGTGGTCAGTTTGTAAATCGGCTTGACGCCCATATCCATCAGGCCTTTGACTTTGCGGTAGACTATTTTTCCGGTTTTTTCATCAAGAGAGGCGATTTCGTCTCCGGGTTTGACTTGGTCGATACGGATCTCATCATAATCATCATCTTCAGTCCCCGACTTTTTACTTTTTACTTTTAACTTTTTACTTCGTTTTCTTCGAAGACGAGTGTCTCCGGTGACGCATTGACCTAGAACATGAAGCGGAGCGAGGGGAGAAGTGGTGCCTACACCCACGTTGCCGGTGGATGCGTTAGCAAAGAGAGCCGGTGTATTATTGGTTCCGACTCTCAAGAAAGTGTCAAAATTAGCTGAACCATCGACTTCAAGATCACCGCTTACAAGAACATCGTTGGTGGTGGTGATGAAATTGGTGTAGCCGGTGGTCGCCGTCCCAAATCTGTTATACGCCACCGATGAGAACCCTCCCACCTGCAGAGTATTACCGGTTAAGAGGTAAGAGGCTGACGCCGTGCCCTGGACTTCAAATTTAGTTGATGGCCCAGAAGTGCCTATACCCAATTTGGCGTTCGTCACGTCCCAATAAAAATTAGCGTTATTCTGGCCCAGATTTCCTGAAGCGTCGACGAATAAAACACTGCCAGCAGTACCGCTAGTAACTTCAGCGCCGATTTCAGGATTACCGACATTTTTCCAACTTGTGCCATTATAAACCTGCATCTTGGTGTCGGTAGTGTTGAAGATAGTTGTGCCAGCGCCAACAGTTAAAGCATCTCGTTGAACGGTAGTGAGATTGTTTAAACGAAGACCGGGGTGGGTTGTTCCTGAAAATGACAGCAAGTTAGAAATAGTGACGAATGAATCAAAGGCGGCGGTGGCATTGACTTCAAGGTCGCCGGAAATCAAAAGGTCATTGGTTGTGGTGATGTAGTTTGTGTGTGAAGTTGTATCAGTTCCGAATCTTGAATACGCCGCCGAAGAGAAACCGCCGACTTGAATTGTATTCCCAGTCAGAAGATAAGAAGCAGAAGCAGTGCCTTGGACTTCAGCTCGGCCAGCGCTGACAAGGAGAGTATTGCCGGTAGCAGAGAAAGTTGTTGCCCCTGAAAAAGTATTAGCTCCGGTTCCAGTCTGGGTGTAAGCTCCGTCAGCAGCAATTGTTCCGATACCTGAGAGATTGCCAGTGTTTGAGATATCCCAGTCCGAGGTATTGATTTCTCCGGTATCTCCACCATCTCCAAAGATGAATCTGCCGGCAGTCTGGAAGTTGCCGGAGATGGAAGCTTTCCCGTCAAAGAAGGAATTGCCATCCACTTCCAGAGCTCCGGAGATTAAAAGATCATTGGAAGCATCAAGGTCTGATGAGTAGCCGGTTGTGGCGGTGCCGAAGCGGGAGTAGGAGACCGAAGCCACTGAATTTCCGCCAGCCTGAAATGATGAAGAAGCGATTACCCGGCCGTCACTTTCTACAATAAAGAGGCGGCTTCCATTTTTGTTTTGGATTTCAAAATAGTCATTTGAAACTTGATTATTCGTTCCTTTCAAAATCAGTTTAGTGAAATCGACACTTGTTTCTGATGGATCGGCAGTTTGGAGAAAAACAGGAAAGTTGAAGTCAAAGCGATTGTTGGTGGCGTCCCATTTGAAAACGGCGTTGGTTGAAGGATTTCCTCTTTCAAAAGTAACCGACGAATCTTCTGTGTCGCTGGTGACATTATCGCTGTTAACCGTGAAAGCATCGGCTACTGTTCCTGAAATAGAAGAAGAGGCGGCGGTCAGATTGGTAACATCCAATGAATCAGTCCAGATTTTCCTCCATCTGTTTGCCGTTGAACCAACGTCGTAAATATTGCTGAATGGAATCAGATGGCTTCTGATTTGGGCGTTGACAGCAACAAGGTCAGTGCCATCTGTGGCATCGCCGATGGCGACATGAGAATCAAAGGCGGCGGTGGCATTGACTTCAAGGTCGCCGGAAATCAAAAGGTCATTGGTTGTGGTGATGTAGTTTGTGTGTGAAGTTGTATCAGTTCCGAATCTTGAATACGCCGCCGAAGAGAAACCGCCGACTTGAATTGTATTCCCAGTCAGAAGATAAGAAGCAGAAGCAGTGCCTTGGACTTCAGCTCGGCCAGCGCTGACAAGGAGAGTATTGCCGGTAGCAGAGAAAGTTGTTGCCCCTGAAAAAGTATTAGCTCCGGTTCCAGTCTGGGTGTAAGCTCCGTCAGCAGCAATTGTTCCGATACCTGAGAGATTGCCAGTGTTTGAGATATCCCAGTCCGAGGTATTGATTTCTCCGGTATCTCCACCATCTCCAAAGATGAATCTGCCGGCAGTCTGGAAGTTGCCGGAGATGGAAGCAGTAGTTACCCCAAGATGACTAATGCCGGTGATATTCTGACTGTTTCCAGTGACGGCTCCTCCCAAGGTAAAGGCATTTATCTGTAATGTTCCCGTGGACGAGATGGTATTCGTCCCCCCTCCGTTAAAAGTCAGGCCTCCGCCGGAGGTAGTAACTAGGATATTGTCAAAATCAGCTTGGGCTGCACGAAGGCCTTTAGTGATGTCAAGAGAGCCGGAAAAAGAATTTGATGCTTCGCCGGAGACAGTCAGTTCTTTGGTGATAGCCAGATCGCCGGCGAAGGAATGCGACGCCGCGGTGTCAGCGATGAACCGGCCCGAGATCTGGAGATTTGATGAAATTGAAGCTTTACTGCCAAAGAAGGCGTTGCCGGAGATTGAGGCGGTGCCGCCGACTTCAAAAGTATTATTTATAACATTGCCGGCGTTGATGCCGAATAAGGGTGAGGAACCGGTTAGTTCAAAGTTTCCGGAGAGAGACGCGTTTGCATCAAAGAAAGAGTCAGAGTCTACTTCTAAATTACCCGAAACAAGAAGATCATTTATTGTTGAAATGAAGTTTGAATAGGAAGTGGTATTGGTGCCGAATCTAGAATAGGCCGTCGATGAATAACCGCCCACTTGCAGAGTGTTGCCTGTTAAAAGATAGGAAGCGCTAGCGGTGCCTTGGACTTCAAAAGCAGTAGTTAAGTCTTGAGTTCTTACGCCAACTCTGCCATTGGTTGAATCAACATATAATTTATTTGTACCGACTTCAAAATTGCCAGAGACAGACACATTTCCTCCGAATTCTGTGTTCCCTGTGCCGTTGACAAGAAGCTGGCCTGAAATACTGGCTGTGCCCACGATTTCTAAAGCCGTATCAAGATTGCGTGTACCGATCCCGACTCGATTGTCTACGGCGTTGACGTAAAAAGTATTTGTATCAACTGTAAGATGTCTGGTAATTGTTGCGTCTTCAGAAACATCTAAAGTGACGGCCTTAACAAGGTTACTATCGGTCGTAGGCGGATTTGAGATGGTTACGCCCTGACTCCCGCCGCCACCGCCGGAAGGAACAAGGATGGTCGGGGTGTAAGAAAAGCGGTTGTCAATACTGGCCAAAGTCAGTTCAATGGTTTTGAATTTCTGTTCATTGCCTTGGGCCAGCCGTTCCACCGAAAGAAGCCTTGTCTCCACGTTGGAGGGGATAGTGACGATTTTTCTTTCAGTGACCGTTGTTTTTTCTTTTTTTGTTTCTCTGATGACTTGATTCTCCTGGACTATAAGTCCTTCTTTAATTTTTTCTTCCAGAATTTTTTCGTTGCCTAAAATTTTAAAATGAGCGTCTGAAAATTGTTTTTTCAGTTCTTCAATTTGTTTGTTCAGTTCGGCCGTATCTTTTTCTTTTCCGAATAATCTTCCCAGAATGTTTTCCAGAGGATCGAAGAGAGGGGATAGGTAAGTGTCAAAAAGATTGGCTGAGTAGTTTTTGGAAAGCGATTGGAAGTTATATAAAGCCAGATTAAGCTCGTCGGCCAAGTTTTTGAAATCAAGGAATTTTTCGCTTCCGAAGGTGAAAGTGATTTGTTTCTGATTTTGAGTGAACTTGAAGCTCGGAATTATTATTTCAGTTAGTTCCTGGCCGATTTTTTTCAGGCTGTTTTTAAAATCGTCATTTTTGGCGAAAGCGAAAATTGAAGAAGAGGCGACGAAAACAAAAATGCCCAGGAGAGCAAACTTTGAAGCCGTTTTGAGCGCGGCTCCTAAATTTACCCTCCCGGGCATCCTGTCGGATATTCGTAAAGAGCTGGAAGGTGCTACTTCCCCTATGGGATAAGACTTTGGACGTGGACCCAGGTTTTTTGAGGCAATTTCCCGTTTGACCCGACGCGCGTTTTTCTGATAAGCGATTAGTGATTCTCTCGTTGTCAGCCAACGGCCGTTGGCTTCACGAAGAGCATCAATTCTCTGCTGGCGGCAAAGCCGGCTGATATGATCAATTTCATACCCAAACTCTCGAGCTAACTCGCTTATCGGAATGTACTCGGTTTTGTTTTGGTTGTTGCCGTAAAAACCCGACAAATCATAACATCCAAGTCTTTACCAAATACCCGACATCACGCTGAGCGGATATTCGTCGTGCTCAGCGCGACATTCCGACATATCCAATTTTTAAAGTATATGTCGTGTGTATATAAATTATCTTATATACCAAGATAGCGCGTCAATAGGTTTTTGTTGATAAGTTTATTAAAATCCTTACCCGTGTCAAATCTATTAGGATTTCGCTTTGGCTGACATTTTTTGGAGGTACGAATAGCTTATCTCAAGTTTTTTGATTTTTTTGACTCGATTTTTGATTTCAAAAGGCCTTAAGCCGTTTTTCATCAATTTTTTACTTTTTTGATAGTTTATTAATGACTTTCTATGATACTTTATATATGTTTTAGCTATTTATAATACTTTTATTTTAAGATTTTTCATGATTTATTCGTTTAATTTTTAAATTTAGTTTTAATAGTAAAAATAACGAAAACTGCGGCGCCGATAATATCCATTCTTATACCCAAACTCTCGAGCTAACTCGCTTATCGGAATGTACTCGGTTTTGTTTTGGTTGTTGCCGTAAAAACCCGACAAATCATAACATCCAAGTCTTTACCAAATACCCGACATCACGCTGAGCGGATATTCGTCGTGCTCAGCGCGACATTCCGACATATAGAGCTAAAAAGAGGAATTGTCGTATAAAGTCATGAAAGTAATGGCGCCGATAATATCCATTGCTAAGTCATTGATAGTGTCATTAAGATTGCCCATACAGCAGATGATTCCATGTGTATTATAAAGATAACTACTTAAGAAGGCGGTAGCTATATATTCTGAAAATTCCCAGATAACGCCGATAAAGACCGTTGCCCCTGTAATTATGAGTAGTTTCTTAATTTTTCGGCCTTTCATATACTCTTTTAAATAGTTATAGAAAAACATAGCCACAAAAAAACCGCCTAAAAAGTGGAGAATTATGTCGAAATACAGAATTCGATAGAACCTGAAACCGAGGCCGAAAACCATATCAATCAGGAAAATCAGGATTAAAAACAGAATTGCGGTTCTCATTTTATTAGTGTAATAATCAATATATATGAAGCCTGAATTCAGTTTACCGAGAACAGAAGAAGAAATCCAGAAGTTTTGGGAGGCCAACAAGGTTTTTGAAAAAACTCTCGAAAACCGCAAGCGAGGCAAAAAATTTGTTTTTTATGAAGGACCGCCCACGGCCAACGGCCTGCCTCACATCGGTCATTTTTTGACCCGGGCGTTTAAGGATTTGTTCGTTCGCTATAAAACTATGCGCGGTTTTTTTGTCCCCCGCCGGGCCGGCTGGGATACTCATGGCCTGCCAGTTGAAATAGAAGTTGAAAAAGAGCTCGGATTGAAATCAAAAAAAGAAATTGAAAAATACGGCATTGCCAAGTTCAATAAAAAAGCAAGGGAATCGGTCTGGCGCTATAAAGGTGAATGGGAGAAATTTTCAAAGCGAATCGGATTCTGGCTGGATTTTGACAACCCTTATATCACCTATGCCAATGATTATATTGAAACGCTTTGGCATATAGTTAAGCAGTTTGATAAGAAAAAATTCCTGTATCAAGGCCATAAAGTTCTGCCCTGGTGCCCGCGCTGCGGTACTACCCTTTCAAGCCATGAAGTCGCTTTAGGATATGAAAGTATAACCGAGGATTCGGTTTATGTGAAGTTTAAAGTTACTGGCTATGAAAGATCACCGATCTATTTACTTGCTTGGACAACTACGCCTTGGACATTGCCCGGCAATGTTGCTTTGGCCGTTGGTAAAGATATAACTTATGTTAAGGGTTTTGTGCCGAATAAAGAGGAAATAGAATTTTATATCTTTGCAAAAGACCAACTTCCTAAAATTAATGAAATTTTAGGTGAGGATTTGAATATAGTTACAGAATTCCCGGGAGGCGAGCTGGTCGGTTGGGAATACGAGCCCTTATTTGAAGTCAAAAAACTAAAATCCAATAAATCGTATAAAATTTATCCGGCTGATTTTGTGAATACCGAAGAAGGCGCCGGCGTAGTCCATACCGCGGTGATGTATGGAGAAGATGATTATCAATTAGGGGAAAAAGTCGGCCTGCCTAAACATCATACAGTAGATAAAGAAGGAAAATTCACTGAAGACGTTCCTGAATTTGCCGGCAGATTCGTTAAAGATGCCGAAAAAGACGTCATTGCTTACTTAAAAAACAAAAATCTTTTATTTAAAGTTGAACCTTATACTCATGATTATCCTTTTTGTTGGAGATGCAAAACGCCACTACTCTATTATGCGACCGATTCTTGGTTCGTAAAAACCACAGCCGTAAAAAAACAATTAATCGCCAACAACAAAAAAATAAACTGGATTCCGCCCTACATTAAAGAGGGTCGTTTCGGCCAGTGGCTTAAAGAAGTCAAAGACTGGGCTTTTTCGCGAGACAGATATTGGGGAACGCCTCTGCCAATTTGGCATTGCCAAATTGGCAGAAGTAAAAAGTTAAAAGTTAAAAGTAAAAACTCAGATAATAATGGCTGCGGGAATTATTTAGTTATCGGATCATTGGAAGAATTAGAGAAGCACCGCTATCAAAAACCAAACAGATACCATATCATCCGCCATGCCGAAAGCACAAAAAATATTGAGGGCCGGGAAATAAACAGCGTCAAACTGGAAAGTGATAAATATGATCTGACCGAAAAAGGGATCAACCAGGCCAGAAAATTAGCCAAAGATTTGAAAAACGAAAAAATAGACTTGATTTTCAGTTCCCCATTTTTAAGAGCTGAAAGAACCGCTGGAATAATAGCTGAAGAGTTGGGGCTTAAAGAAAAAGTTGACCACCGGCTTAAAGAAATAGACCACGGAAGCGTCTGTGAAGGCAAGGATTATTTTGCCTGCATACCGAAAGGCCAATACCCTAACAAAGATTTTAACACTAAGTTCGGGCCGGATGGAGAGAGTCGGAATGACGTCAGAAAAAGAGTTTTTGATTTTATCAAAGAAACCGAAAGCAAATACGAAGATAAAAATATTTTAATCGTTAGCCACGGCGATCCTTTGTGGTTGATGGAGGGAATTTCAAAAAATCTTGGCGAAGAAGAATTATTTTCGGCGAAAAAGAACCAGATTTTGGGCATAAAAGATAATGCATTTAAGCTCATTAAATTTGGAGAAAAAAGAGTTTTGGTTTTCGGCAATTATCCGAGGGATGAATTTGGGAATCCGGATCTTCACCGGCCGTATATAGATGAAGTTTTACTTAAATGCCCAAATTGTGGCGGCGGGACGCTAAGCGTCCCTGATAGCCACGCTCAGCGTGGCGAAATGAAACGGGTTCCGGAGGTAATTGATGTCTGGTTTGATTCGGGAGCAATGCCGTTTGCAAGTCGGCCTGACTTCCCGGCTGATTTTATAACCGAAGGCGTAGATCAGACCCGGGGCTGGTTCTACACTCTTTTGGCTGTTTCAACTCTTTTAGGCAAGAGTAATCCTTACAAAAATGTTATTTCTTTGGGTCATGTTTTGGATAAAGACGGGAAAAAGATGTCCAAGTCGCTTGGCAACGTGATTAAGCCTGATTATGTTATTGATAAATTCGGAGCTGATATTTCAAGATGGTGGTTTTATGGGGTTAATCAGGCCGGCGAATCAAAAAGTTTTCGAGAGGAAGAATTGAAAGAAATAACTAACGGCTTTGTCAGGGTGATTATAAATTCTTTGAGGTTTTGGCAATTATATAAAGGAAGTTCTAAAGCTAAAATAAATTTCCACGATCTTAAAAATAAAAACTCTTTGAACTTATTAGACAGATGGTTATTATCAAAATGGAACAGTTTAGTTGATTTGGTTACAAAATCTTTGGATAAATACGACGCTACAACAGCAAGCAGAGAAATTGAAAAATTCGTGATTGAAGATTTATCCAATTGGTGGATTAGAAGAAGCCGGGATAAATTCCAAGTGCAACAAGGCGCTTCTCAGGAAGATTTACTAAGATTTGTCCTTTTGGAATTGTCGAAGTTAATTGCTCCGTTTGCGCCGTTTTTGGCGGAGTATCTGTATAAGGAACTGCATCATGGTGTTAAGTTAGACGTGGCGAGTATTCATTTTCACAATTGGCCCAAAGCCGACAAAAAGCTGATTGATGAAAAGTTGGAAAAAGAAATGGAATTAGTGAGAGAGATTGTAAGTCTGGGCTTGGCGGCAAGGAAAGACGCGGGAATTAAGGTGAGGCAACCGCTGGCTTCGCTTGAAGTTTCAAAGTTTCAAAGTTTCAAAGTTTCAGAAGAGTTATTGAATCTAATAAAAGAGGAAGTGAATGTGAAAGACATAGAATTTAAAAGTTTAAAGTTTAAAGAAACTGACAAAGAAGAACTATCGGTTGTTTTGGACACTGAAATTTCGCCGGCTTTAAGAGCCGGGGGTTGGGTTAGAGAATTTATAAGAATAATCCAGGATGCCCGAAAGGATGTCGGTTATGAATATGATCAAAAAGTCAGGGCTTACTGGTTTACTGAAGACAAATCTTTGGCCGAAGCCATAAAAAGAGAAGAAAAATTCATAGTTCAAAAAACGGTTTTGAAAGAACTTCGCCAGTCTAACCACGACCCGAAGTTTGCCTATGATGTTGAAAAAGTCTGGGAGTTGGAACCGGGCCGAAAAATTTGGCTGGGATTGAAAAAGTGATAGGATAGAGTTAAATGATCCGTCGAATAATAATCGGTTTATTCATTCTTTTGATTTTCGGCACGGCTATTTTTTTGTTGTACCGGAGCGGATTCCGCGAAGGCAATGTCATTTTTAAAATAGAAGCTCCGGACCAAGTCTCATCCGGAGAAGAAATTGAATACCGGCTCATCATTGAAAACAGAAACAATTTTGATTTGAATAACACCAAGCTTTCGTTGTCTTATCCCGGCGGAACGATTTGGTTCAATAAAGAAGGCCAGCCGTCCAATTCGGCGATCAATAATATTGATTCAGCCGGGTTTCAAAGACGCGAGAGAAAAGAATTTATTTTAAGGGCAATTTTGACCGGCGAAAAAGGCGAGATTAAAAAAATAAAGGCCGAATTCACTTATAGCCCGAGCGGCATCAAGCCGGTTTTTCAAAAAAGCGCCGAAGCCGGAACAACCATTTCGAAAGTTTCCATCCCTCTAACTTTGAGCGGGCCGCCCAATGTCCTGCCCGGCCAACTGGTTCAGATCTCCCTTGATTTAAGAAATGAAACCGAAGATGACTTTAAGGATTTAGAAGTAGTTTTTTCCTATCCCGACGGCTTCATTTTCAAAAAAGCTTCGTTTTTGCCGAACCAGAGCAATAACGTATTTAATTTGTCTTTGCTTAAATCAGGGGAAGGCGTGAGGATTACTATTGAAGGCAATGTTTCCGGTTTTGAAAAAGAAAGCAAAAGATTTATCGCCGCATTAAAAAGAAAAATAGACGGGAAATTCTTTGATTTTCAAAAAACCCAGGTTCTGCTTACTGTTTCGTCGCCTCTTTTAGCCCTTGATGTTTTAGTGAATGATTCAAAAGATTATATCGCTAAAGCCGGAGACAATTTAAAATATAAGATTATATTTTCAAATAATTCCGACAATAACTTTTCAGCTTTGGAATTGTCCGTTAAGCTTGAAGGCCAGATGTTTGACTTGGTTAGTTTGAAGACCAGCGGCTTTTTTGATCAAAACTCCAGGACAATTTTATGGAACGCGGCCGCCGAGCCGGCACTGGCGAATTTAAGCCCCAATCAAAGGGGAGAAGTTTCTTTTGATATTAATCTCAAGCCGGATTTTCCAAAGGCTTTCGGCAAAAATTATTCTTTGAAGGCGGGTTCTTCAATCCAGACTTCGTCGGTGCCTCCGGATTTTAATTTGGATAAGATTACGGCTTTAGCCGAATTGATTACCAAAGTTAAATCAAAGACTGATTTCATCTCCAAAGCTTTTTATAATGATTTAGTGTTTTCAAACACGGGTCCGGTGCCGCCGCAAGTTGGCCAAAAGACCACTTATACGATACATTGGAAGATAGTCAACGAGGGTAATGACCTGACCAATGTCAGAATCGTTTCGTCGCTTTTACCAGGCATCAGTTGGGAGAATAAATTTAAAATTATGCCGATCCAGTCAGATTTGAATTATAGTCTTTCAACCGGACAGATTTCCTGGAGTGTTCCGACTGTGCCAGCCGGAACCGGAATTGTTTCCCCGGTTTTTGAAGCGGTTTTTCAGGTTGGTGTAACGCCAAGCGTGAATCAATCCGGCCAGAATTTGGGGATTTTAAAAGAGGTGGTTTTTGAAGCGGTTGATAACTTCACCAAAGAGAAAATTAATTTAAGTCAGCCCGGGATTAATACCCAGTTCGGGGTGGATTCTCCGGGGACGGTGCAGCCATAAGGTAGAATTTAGGACTTAGAAATTAGAACTTAGAACCAGAAATTAAGAAATGGAAGATAAGTTAAGCAAAATTGTTTCACTGGCCAAGCGCCGGGGTTTTATTTTCCCCGGTTCGGAGATTTACGGAGGGTTAGCCAACAGCTGGGACTATGGGCATGTTGGCAATGAACTGTTCAACAATCTAGCCAGTCTTTGGTGGAGTAAATTCGTTACCGAAAGAGACGACATGGTTGGAGTCAGAGGGACGGTCATAATGAATCCCAAAGTCTGGGAAGCTTCGGGCCATTTGCAGAGTTTCACTGACCCTCTCATCGAATGCAAAATTTGCCACAAAAGAATAAGGGCCGATAAAGAGGAAGAAAAACTGACCCACGAAGAATCGCACAACAACAAGAAAGAGAATCCGATATGGACCGAACCGAAAAATTTCAACCTTCTTTTCAAGACGTTTATCGGTTCGGTTGAAGACCAAAAGTCGGCCGTTTATTTAAGAGGAGAACTGGCCCAGACGATGTTTACGGATTTTAAGACGGTTTTAGACACCAATCGGCTCAAGCTGCCCTTTGGCATTGCCCAGATTGGCAAAGCTTTCAGAAATGAAATTACCACCGGTAATTTCATCTTCAGAACTAAAGAGTTTACGATAGCCGAGCTCGAATACTTTGTGAAGCCCGGCGAGGAAAATAAATATTTCAGGGAATGGCAGAATTTTATGGAAGAATTTCTGACCAACGAAATAGGCATCAAAAAAGAAAATCTAAATTTATACGAACATCCCAAAGAGTCGCTGGCCCATTATTCAAAAGGGACGATTGATTTCCAGTATAAATTTCCGTGGGGCTGGGATGAACTGTGGGGGCTTGCTTCGAGAACTGATTACGATTTGAAAAATCACGAGAATTTTTCGGGAGAAAATCTTAAATATAAAGATCCGGAAACAGGAGATGAATTCTGGCCCTATGTGGTCGAACCTACCAGCGGATTAGACAGACTAATGCTGGCAGTATTGCTGGAATCATATAGTGAAGATGAAGACAGGGTGGTATTGAAATTTAAGCCCAAACTGGCGCCGTATAAAGTTGGCATATTTCCATTACTAGCTAATAAGCCGGATTTGGTTAAGAAAGCGCGGGCGATTTACGAAGGTCTGAAAAAAGATTTTGAGGTTGTTTGGGACGACCGAGGCAATATCGGAAAAAGGTATTACTCGCAGGACGAAATCGGAACGGCTTGGTGCGTGACAATTGACCATCAGACCTTGGAAGACGATACGGTCACGGTCCGCGACCGTGACACGATGAAACAAGGAAGAATTAAGATTGAAGAGTTAAATAATTATTTTGAAGAACGGCTAAAATAGCCAACCTACAAAAAATGATATATCATTTTTTGTAGGTTGAAGTTTGAAAACCCGAGATTTATGAATCATGATTTCTTATTGCATCAATACGAAAACGGCCTGCGTCTTGTAGTCGTGCCGATGAAAAGCACCAAAACCGTGACGGTTTTGGTGCTGGTCGGCACCGGTTCCCGTTACGAAACCAAAGAGATCAACGGTATCTCCCATTTTTTGGAGCATATGATGTTCAAAGGAACGAATAAGAGGCCCAATACTTTGGATATTGCCAAAGAACTAGACTCAATCGGGGCCGAGTATAATGCTTTTACCCATAAAGAATATACTGGTTATTACGTCAAGGCAAGCAGTGAAAATTTAGACTTGATTACTGATGTCATATCCGACATATTTCTAAATTCAAAACTTGACGAGAAGGAAATTGAAAAAGAAAAAGGAGTCATTATAGAAGAAATAAATTTATATCTGGACAATCCGCCCCGCTATGTAGGCGATTTATTCGAGAACTTGCTTTACGGCGATCAGCCCTTGGGTTGGAATATTGCCGGAGAAAAAGACGTCGTCAGAAAATTGAACCGCAATAATTTCGTTGATTATTTCAATTCCCATTACGTAGCAAAGGACACTATTATTGCTGTCGCCGGTAACATAGATAAAGAAAAAGTGAGAGACGAACTGGTGCCGAAATTTTTCGGGGAAGCAAGAATCGGGGGAAAATTGGACCGGCTGCCGGCGTCTGAATCCCAAACCAAGCCAAAAGTCCTTGTCCATTATAAAAAAACCGACCAGACTCACTTTATTTTGGGGGTTCGGGCTTACGATATGTTTTCTTCGAAGCTTCAAGCCGCTCAGATTTTATCGGTAATACTGGGCGGCGGCATGAGCTCGCGGCTTTTTATTCAAGTTCGAGAAAGGCAGGGTTTGGCTTACTATGTAAGTTCAAGTCTGGATCTTTATACTGATAAGGGATATCTGGCGACCCAGACAGGAGTGAATAATGATTTAGTGGAAAAAGCGATCGTTACGGTTTTGGAAGAATACAAAAAAATAAAAGAGAATATCGTGCCGGAAGAAGAGGTAAAAAAAGCAAAAGAATTTATAAAAGGAAAACTGGTTATCGGGCTTGAACAATCTGATGATCTGGCCGCTTACTATGCTAACCAGTGGCTTTTAAAGAACGAAACATTGACCCCGGAGGAAAAATTAAGTAAAATTATGGCAGTTACGGCCGATGAAGTTCAAGAAGCGGCCAATGAAATTTTCAGGCCGGAGAAGCTTAATCTAGCCTTAATTGGTCCGTTTGAAGACAAAGAGAAGTTTGAAAAACTATTAGAAATATGAACGGAGAACGCTCATTATTTGATATCTCAACCGCCGCTATTTTTAAATTCATAATAATCGTTTTGTTTTTTGTTTTGCTTTATCAGGTCCGGCAGGTCATTTTTATTCTTTTTTTTGCGATTATAATCGCTTCGGCGATGAATCCTTTTGGCCAGTGGCTTGACCGCAAAAGGATTCCCCGCCTTCTGGGCATTTTGGTTTTATACCTGTCAATATTCCTTTTGGTGGTTTTCATTCTTACTTTGATTATTCCTTTTTTTTCACAGGAAATCGGCCAGCTGACTGAAGACTTGCCGAGGTTTATCGCCCAAGTGACGGCTTCGCTTGAAGCTATTAAAAGCGAGTCAGGGACTTTTGATATCGTCAGTCAGCTTGTAGGAATTCTAGATAGTTTTTCCCAGTTTCTTCAGGAGTCAAGTCAATCTGCCGTTGGTTTGATTATAAACATTTTCGGAGGCATTATTTCGTTTTTCGGGGTGGTGATCATTTCATTTTATCTTTCGGTGATGAGAGGCGGAATTGACCAGTTTTTGAAGTCGGTTGTGCCGGATAAATACGAAAAATATATATTGGACTTATGGCACCGTTCTGAAAAAAATTTGGGCCGCTGGTTTCAGGTCCAGCTACTATTATCTTTGATCGTCGGCTTGATGACTTTTATCGGTCTGTCTTTGCTCGGCATAAAATTCGCTCTTGTCTTAGCTGGTTTGATTATGATTTTAGAATTAGTGCCTAATGTCGGTCCGGTCTTGGCCGCTATTCCGGCTGTGGGCTTAGCCTTTTTCCAGTCGCCTTCTTTGGGCTTCTGGACGATTGTTCTTTATATTGGAATCCAACAGATTGAAAATCAGGTTTTGACGCCGTTGATTATAGGCCGGACACTGGGTATTAATCCGGTGGTGGTGATTATTTCTTTGCTCGTCGGATTTAATTTAGCTGGGATTTTGGGGATGATTTTAGCGGTGCCGGTGGCCACTGTGATAGTGGAGTTGTTTAATGACATTGTTGAGAAAAAAGAAAAAGCCAGAGCCGCAGCTGGAGGCTAGAAGCTGGAGGCTGGAGGTTGGAAGCTGGAAATAGTATGGCTATTCTTTATATTGTTGCCACGCCGATCGGCAATTTGAAAGATTTCACGACCCGTGCCATCGAAACCTTGAAAGAGGTTGATTTTATTTTAGCCGAAGATACTCGTGAAACCATTAAACTTTTAAACTTTTATACCATCAAGAAACCATTAATATCATACTTTCAGCATAGCCGACTTAGTAAGATTGAGTATATTTTGGATTTATTAAAACAGGGGAAAAGCCTGGCTTTGGTTTCTGATGCCGGCACGCCCGGAATAAATGATCCGGGCGGAAAACTGGTTGCCGAGATTGTTAAAAGGTTTGGCGATTCCGTGAGAATAGTTCCTATCCCCGGGCCGAATGCGGCAATTACGGCATTAAGTATCTGTGGTTTAAATGCTGACCGATTTATGTTTTTAGGCTATCTGCCTCATAAAAAGGGCCGACAAAAGTTTTTTACCGAAATCTTGAAATCACGATATCCCGTAATAATTTATGAATCGCCCCATCGGATTTTAAAAACCCTGAATGAGCTAGACGGATTTGAAGAATTAAAAAACCGCGAAATTGTCGTCTGTCGCGAACTGACTAAAAAATTCGAGACGATTTATCGCGGCACGATTTCCGAGGTTTTATTAAAAATTGAGAGAGGCATAGTAAAAGGGGAGTTTACTGTCGTTATAAAATGATCCCTAAATTTATGCTATAGCATAAATTTAGGGATATTATTCTAGATTGTATTTCTTTTTTAATTTAGTTTCACCGTCTATTTCGGTTATCTCGCCTAATTTTACAAAAGGTTTAACTTCAAAGAGTTTTAGTATAAACTCTACCTCGTTCTCTAATGGATAAGGATGAATCCAAACGCTTTTCTGGAACTGGTATAAGCCAAGCCCTTTTAGTTTTTCTCTTAATGCGTTAGCCCGACCTTTAAATTTATTAGGGATGTCAAACATAACAAAACGCCATTTGCCGTCCCATTTTTTCATTGGCCTGATTTTTAATTTTTCAAGATCGTATCCAAGTATTTTCTTTTTTCCATTTTTGGATAATTCGACTTTCATACTGCCATCGGGATTTTCTTTTATAATGATAAGTTTTCGTTCTTTAAGAGCGTGGATTACTTTGCCGATTTTATTATTGTATTTTCTTTTGATGAATTTATTTTTATTTAAGGCACTGAAAATGTTTGGAGCCATTGCTCCGGTGATAGTAATTAATCCAAGTAATCCAACTCCTATTAGTATTTTTTTGATCAGTTCTTTTCTATCCGGATTCATTGTTTGAATTATATCTCCATCCCTAAAATTATGCTATAGCATAATTTTAGGGATGGAGAGGAACGGGGAATAATAATACGGGGAATAATAATTATGAGGATAATTATTTGATTATCAGCGACTTTATTTTTGAGTATATAGTTGATATGATTTTGTATTATGGCCGGAAAATTTTCTATTACAACTGCGATACCGTATGTAAATGCCAAAGGGCATGTGGGTTTTGCCATGGAGTTGATTCAAGCTGATGTGCTTGCCCGATTTGAGCGGCTTAGAGGAAATAATGTTTTTTTCTTAACCGGAACAGATGAAAATGCTCTCAAAAATGTGCAGGCGGCGGAAAAAGCGAATAAACCAATTAGAGAATTTATCGATGAACACGCTAAAAGTTTCATTGAGCTTGCTAAATTGCTCAATATATCAAATGACGATTTTATAAGAACTACAGAAGGAAGGCACATAAAGGGGGCCCAGAAACTTTGGCGGGCCTGTGAAGCGGCCGGCGATATTTATAAGAAAAAATATAAAGGTTTGTATTGCGTCGGATGCGAGGAGTTTAAAACAGAAAAAGATTTAATAGACGGATTATGCCCCGAGCATAATACTAAACTCGAAGAAATCGAAGAAGAAAACTACTTTTTCAGATTGTCTAAGTATCAGGATAAAGTCGAGAAACTTATTTTTTCAGATGAGTTGCGAATTGTGCCGATAACCCGGAAGAACGAGGCCTTAAGTTTTATCCGTCAAGGATTGCAAGATTTCAGTATTTCTCGCAGCCGGGAACGAGCTAAAAATTGGGGGATTCCTGTTCCCGGGGACGACAGTCAGATAATTTACGTGTGGTATGACGCGTTAACCTGGTTTATAAACGCTCTCGGGTATTCTGATAACGAAGAAAAGTTTAAATTGTGGTGGAGTGATCGCAACATAGATCTTATCGGCAAGGGGATAAATAGATTTCATACGATTTACTGGCCGGTGATGTTAATTTCCGCCGGTCTTCTTCCGCCCAAGGAAATATATATTCACGGATACATAACCATTGGCGGCGAAAAAATATCCAAATCCCTCGGCAACACAATTGACCCAGTTGATTTAGTCGGAAAATACGGAGTAGAAATTGTTCGTTATTTTCTTTTGCGGGAAATTCCGTCAGACGGCGACGGTGATTTTTCTGTCAAAAAATTAGAGGCCCGCCACAATGCGGATTTAGCTAATAATTTAGGGAATTTGGTTTCGCGGGTTGTCGCTTTGATAGAAAAGTTTTTCAGCGGCAGTTTTAACTACTCCCGAAGATTTGTTTTAAAAGAAGTTGACGATAAAGTGATTGATATATGGAAAAAGTACAATGAAAACATAAATAATTTTAAGCTCCACATTGCTTTAGAAAATATTTTTTCTTTGGTTGATTTCGCTAATTTATATATTGATGAGCATAAACCCTGGTCTTTGGGCGATAATCCGGAGCATCTGAATGAAGTTATGACAAATCTGATTGTGATTTTACTTAATGTGGCTTGGTTTTTAAAGCCGTTTCTGCCTGAAACTTCAAACAGGATTTTCGGTATTTTAGGCGCGGATAAAGATGGTAAATCGTGGGAAGAAAAACCGTTTCAGGTCAAACCGGAAATTTTATTTCCGAAAATAGAGCAATGAAATATAATCCTCAAAAAATTGAGAAGAAGTGGTCCCGATTTTGTCTCCGACAAAGTCGGAGCTATAAAATCGAGGATCCTCGATTTGTTGATTGTGCTTCGCGCAAAACAAATCGGGACAGAAATTATGAAATATAATCCAAACAAAATAGAACGAAAATGGCAACGTTACTGGGAGAATAAAAAACTTTATCAAACTAAAGATAAAGTCAAAGGCAAGAAAAATTTTTATCATTTGGTGATGTTTCCTTATACTTCAGGCGATCTTCATATGGGACATTGGTATAATTATGCGCCATCAGACGTATATGCCCGTTTCAAGCGGATGCAGGGATTAAATGTAATGGCGCCGATCGGTTTTGACGCTTTCGGGCTTCCGGCTGAAAATGCGGCCATCCAAAGAAATATCAATCCGGCTGATTGGACCAGACAAAATATCTCGTATATGACCAAGCAATTAAAAAGCATGGGCGCAATTTTTGACTGGTCGAGAAAAGTAGAAACAATTGACCCCGAATACTATAAATGGACCCAGTGGATATTTTTGAAGTTTTATGAAAAGGGTTTGGCTTATCGAGCTAAAACAAAAGTAAATTGGTGTCCTAAGGATAAAACTGTTTTGGCTAACGAGCAGGTCGTGGATAATTGCTGCGAAAGGTGTGGGACTCAGGTGGTTCAGAAAGAATTAGTTCAGTGGATGTTTAAAATCACAAAATATGCCGATCAGCTTATTGATGATTTGGAAAAACTTGATTGGCCTGAAATAACTAAAACCGCCCAGAAGAATTGGATAGGAAGATCGCAGGGAGCAGTTATAAAATTTCAAGTTGAAAATTCAAAGAATTATGTAGATGTTTTTACGACTAGGCCTGATACTATTTTCGGCGCTACTTTTATGGTTTTAGCGCCGGAGCATGAATTGGTTAAGAAAATTACTAAAGATCAATTTTTAGGCCAAGTAAATAATTATCTTGAGAATGCAAAAAAGAAAACAGAGCTTGAAAGATTGGCTGAAGTAAAAGAAAAGACAGGGGTTTTTACTGGTGCTTATGCTTTCAATCCGGCAACCAAAGAGAAAATTCCGATTTGGATTTCTGATTTTGTTTTGCCTCATTACGGTACTGGCGCGATTATGGCTGTTCCGGCCCATGATGAAAGGGATTTTGAGTTTGCAAAGAAGTTTAATTTATCCATTAGGGAAGTTATTGGCGGCGGCGATATTTTAAAAGAAGCGTACGAAGGCGAAGGTAAATTGATTAATTCGGGGAAGTTTTCCGGAATGGATTCTGAAAAAGCCAAGTGGGAAATTACAGAATTTGTCGGCGGAAAGAAAATGATTTCTTATCGGCTGCACGACTGGATAATTTCTCGTCAGCGGTATTGGGGGGCGCCGATCCCAATGGTTTATTGCCAGAAATGTGATTGGCAGCCAGTTTCAGAAAAAGATTTGCCGGTTTTACTGCCTAAAATAAGAGATTACAAACCCCCTGGAACTGGAGAGCCGCCTTTAGTTAAAGCTAAAGATTGGCTCAATGTAAAATGTCCAAGATGTTTCGGTCAAGCTCGGCGTGAGACGGATACCATGGATGCTTTCGTTGATTCGGCTTGGTATTTTCTGCGATATAGCGATCCAAAAAACAAAAAACAATTTGCTTCAAAAGACAAATTGGAGTCTTGGCTTCCGGTAGATATGTATATCGGCGGCCAGGAGCACGCCACTAAACACCTGCTTTATGCCAGATTTATAACCAAAGTTTTGAATGACTCTGGTTATTTGAGTTTTGACGAGCCGTTTAAGACTATGAGGCATCAAGGTCTGATTTTGGGCCTTGACGGGAATAAAATGTCTAAATCAAGAGGCAATATAGTTGATCCCGATGAAATGGTTAAGAAATTTGGTTCAGATTCTGTTCGAATGTATCTTTGTTTTATGGGGCCTTATGAAAACGGCGGACCTTGGGATCCGAAAGCGATTGTTGGAGTATTCAGATTCCTAAACCGAGTTTGGAATCTGATAAAACCCAAATTCCAAAATCCAAATGACAAATCAATTCCAAATTCCAAAATCCAAAACAAAGAATTAGATAAAGTTTTCAATAAAGCGATTAAAAAAGTTGGCGAAGATATAGAAAACTTAAGATTTAACACAGCGGTGAGCGAATTGATGAAGTTACTTAACGAAATAGAAGATTTTATTAATAAAGGTTTTACGTTTCAAGTTTCAAGCTTCAAGGTCTTTTTGAAATTGCTGGCGCCATTCGCGCCGCATTTAGCTGAAGAGCTTTGGCATCAGATTGGGAACAAAAAATCAATCCATTTAGAAAAGTGGCCGGAGTATAACCCGAAACTTATTGAAGATGAGACAGTTGATTTGGTGATTCAAGTTAATGGCCGGACTCGGGATGTAATCAAAGCCCCGCATGATTTAACCGAGCCGCAAGCCCGCGAATTGGCTCTAGCTTCGGAAAAAATCAAAAAATACGTTTCCGGAAAAGAAATCAAAAAATTTATTTACATCCCCAACAAAATCGCTAATATAGTAATTTAACAATGAAAACAATCAAAGTTGACTTAAAAGGCGATTTTTCCGAGGCAATCCGGGAGGCGGTTGCGGTTTTAAAACTGGGCGGAACAATAATTTATCCAACCGATACCTTATACGCCCTTGGAGCGAATGCTCTTGAACTTGGTCCAGTTGAGCGGGTTTTTAAGATAAAAGACAGGGCCAGAGAAAAACCGTTGCCTCTCGCTGTCAGAAATGTACAGTGGGCAAAAGAACTCTCCTTTATTTATAAAAAGGAAGAAAAAATTTTAAATTCGGTTTGGCCGGGAGCAGTGACCGTCGTTCTTCCTAAAAGAAATATAGTGTCTAGTATTGTAACGGCTGGCCAGCCAAGCGTGGCTCTGCGGGTGCCAAACTATCCTTTCGTGGACAGACTATTGGGCCATTTCGGTTACCCTTTGACTGCAACTTCAGCTAACATTTCCGGTGAGGAGGCTTCCAGAAAGATTTCAGAAGTGATTGATCTGTTCAAAGAAAATTACTATAAACCTGATTTAGTAATTGATGCCGGAGATTTACCTGAATCAGAGCCGTCAACGATTTTGGATTTGACTACGGACAGGCCGAAAATTTTGAGGGTTGGTCCAGTGAAGCCCGAGACCTTAAGAAAATTATTGGAAGTATGATTAAAGATTTAATTAAAAAAGAACTTACCCGCCAGAAAAAAGTGATCAATCTGATTCCCTCCGAAAACTATCCCTCCAAAAATGTTTCGGCGGCTTTAGGAAGCCAATTGACTTCAAAATATTCTGAAGGGTATCCGGGCAAAAGATATTATGCCGGGAATAAAGTAATGGATGAAATTGAGTTGGAAGCGCAGAATTTAGCCCGTAAGGTTTTTGGCTTGTCAAAAAACTGGCATGTTAATGCCCAGCCGTATTCCGGCTCGCCGGCCAATATGGCGGTTTATTACGCTTTGCTTGAACCGGGCGAAAAAATCATGGGAATGAGCCTGCCTTTTGGCGGCCATCTTACCCATGGCTGGAAAGTGAATTTTTCGGCGCGTTTCTATAAAGCCGTGCAGTATCAGGTGGGCAAAGATGGATTTCTTGATTATTCTGCGATTAGAAGGCTTGCCCTTAAAGAAAAGCCTAAAATCATAGTGGCCGGCGCCACCGCTTATCCAAGAAAATTTGATTTTCAGAAATTTGGCACAATCGCCCGCGAGGCCGGCGCATATTTTCTTGCAGATATTTCACATGAGGCCGGGCTTATTGCGGCCAAGTTGCACCCCTCGCCGTTTCCGCATGCGGATATAGTGACTACTACAACCCATAAAACGCTTCGCGGCCCGCGAGCCGCAGTTATTTTTGCAAACCTAAAATCGGTGTTAGCGAAACGAAACGGCGTTGAAATGGCTAAAGCAATTGACCGGGCAGTGTTCCCGGGGCTTCAAGGTGGGCCTCATATGAATACAATCGCGGCAATGGGGATTGCTTTTGAGGAAGCATTGAAGCCGGATTTCAAAAATTACATCAAACAAGTGGTTAAAAACGCGAAAGTTTTAGCCAATGAATTAAAAAAGTACGGCTTCAATTTAGTTTCCGGCGGAACCGACAATCATCTTATTCTGGTTGATTTGAAAAACAAGAACATCTCGGGCCGCGAAGCCCAAGACCGTCTTGAGAAATCAGGCATTATCGTCAATCGAAATACCGTGCCAGGCGATGAATCGCCGTTTAATCCAAGCGGTCTTCGCCTCGGCACCCCGGCTGAAACCACTCGCGGAGCTAAAGAAAAAGATATGGTAAAAATCGCTCAAAAAATCGCCGAGATTTTGAAAAATTGACATTTTAGTAATTTCCTGTATAGTTTAATATACCAAGAAAGTCCTGAAATAGGGACTTTCCAGAGAGCAATTCCGCTTTTTGAAAACATAGGAGAACTGACCATGTCTGAACAATTGGTCGGTGCGTTGCCGGGCGAAGTGCTTGGTACGCTGGCGGACATTATGCTGAAGCTCAAAAACGGCGGTATCTCGCCCGACGAGCTTAAGCAGTTCGCCAAACGGGAAAATCCGTTCGAGATCGTTGTAGTGTCGGCCCCGAAGGCCGCGCCAACGATCCAGACAATCGAGGAGCTTCTGGATGACTGGGTCAACTTCTATCGAAACGTTTTCGCGGAGGACCTTGACTTAACTAGCCTGCGAGTACCCGACCGGCACGAGGGCTTTGACCGGCTTATCATCGTCGCCAAGGGTATGTCCCCGGAACGTGTTTTCCAAAAGATGCAAGAATTCTTTACTTGCTGGAAATACACGGGTAACCGGAGTCTCGACGAAGTCGTGTTCGACGCCGACGGCGTGGAAAAGAAGCGCCGCCGCTCCGACCGCGAAACCCACGCTGTCTGGGTGCGCAACCGGATTGAGGCCGATCAAGAATTGAAGAATCAATCGGCCAACCAGCTCAAGGAGTGCGGCATTCCCGGGATCACCTTGGAAGCGCGCGAGCTTTACGAGCTTAAATACTTCAGGGAAACCGGAAAGCACCTCGACATCAGCAATTGGACGCTTTGCGCGGGTTCGCGCCGCGTCGGTGGCCATGTGCCGGGCATGGGTTGGGACGGCGGCGACCGCAGGGTCGAGGTCTATTGGTTCAATCCTTCGCATGCCTTCGCCTATCTCCGTTCCCGCGAAGCAGTTTCGTAATCTTGTACCTTTAATCTTATAACCTTTCTTCCGCGGCTCTACTAAAGGAGGTGATTCTAAAGTAGAGCCGTTTTATTTTTCGAAAAATTGTATAAAAAGTAAATTTCTATTAATTTATAGTTATGTTTATCGACGGCAGAAAGATCGCCTTTAAAATTTTAGATGAGCTGAAAGAGACCCTTCGACAAGCTCAAGGCAAGAAAAAATTAAGACTTGTCGGGATTTTGGTTGGGGAGAAACCAGAATTAAGAAAATTCATTGAATTAAAGAAAAAAGCGGTTCAAGAAATCGGGGTAGATTTCAGAATTTATGAATTTCCGGAAAATATCAGCAATAATCAGTTAAGAGAAGAATTGAATAAAATAGTTAAAGCAAAAGTAAATCACGGAGTGATTATTGAATTGCCATTACCAAGCCATTTAAATACCCAGTATCTATTAAATACAATTCCCGAAAAAAAAGATGTTGATGTTTTGTCGCAAAAAAGCCAGGGTTTATTCTTCACGGGTCGAAGCAAAATTCTTCCGCCCTCTGTTGAAGCGGTGAAGCAGATTTTTGAAGAATATAATATTGATCCGAAAGGAAAAACCGCGGCGGTTTTCGGATATGGATTTTTAGTCGGGAAATTAGTTAGTCATTGGTTGATTCAGCAGGGGGCGACGGTTTCAATAATCACCGAATTCACGAAAGGGCCGGAAAAATTTTCTAGAGAAGCGGATATAGTAATTTCCGGGGTGGGTAAGCAGAACTTGATTACAGCAGATATGGTGAAAGATGGGGCAGCGGTGATTGATTTTGGCAAAGACGTTGATTTTGAAAATGTTTCTCAAAAAGCCGGATTGATAACGCCGCCTGTCGGCGGGGTCGGGCCGATAGTTGTGGCCAGTGTTTTAAAGAATTTATTGGAATTGTGGAGTTAATTATTATTTTTTTTGCTAAGTATCTTGGTTATATTTTGTTAGCTGCTTTTTTAATTCTGTTTTTAAATAATCAGCGTAAAGATTTTTTAATTGTTCCGCTTTTTTCCGCGTTATTGTCCAGATTTGTTTTTACGGAGATAATCAGATTTTTCTATTTTCGGCAAAGACCCTTTGTGGTAGAAGCGTTTATACCTTTGATTAACCATGCGCCGACTGCTTCTTTCCCTTCCGGCCATGCCGCTTTTTTCTTTGCCTTGTCGGCCGGAATTTATTCTTTCAACAAAAAAGCCGGTCTTTGGTTTTTTGCGGCTAGCTCTCTTTTGAGTTTCGCCAGAGTTTTTGCCGGACTCCATTATTTCACTGATGTCTTGGGCGGCTTTATTGTCGGCTTCTTATCTTATTTGTTAGTTAAAAAGCTTTCAAGTTTAAAACTTTTATAAAATGCCGAGAGAGGGAGTCGAACCCTCAAGCCCTTGCGGACGGCTGATCTTGAGTCAGCTGCGGTTGCCAATTTCGCCACCTCGGCTTATATCTATTGTATCATTTTTTTCGCCGTTTTACAATTATAATAATGGCCAAAGTAATCGGCATAGTTAACACTAAAGGCGGGAGCGGAAAAAGTACTACAAGTATAAATTTGGGAGTTTATATGGCGGCTTTCGGTAAGCACGTTCTCCTCGTTGATTTGGATCCCCAGGCCAATGCTTCGGGTGGTTTGGGAATAAAACTGGAAAAAGACCAATACAATATTTATCATACCCTTGTGGCTGATGCAGAGCCCGGGGCCCTTATTAAAAAAACATCTATTTTTAATCTAGATATTCTGCCGTCTTCTGAAAGTCTGGCCGGCGCCAATATAGAACTTGTGAGTTTTAAAAACCGCGAGTTCCAGCTTAAAAAAGTTTTAGCTAAAGTTAAAAACGATTATGATTTTATTTTAATTGATTGCCTGCCTTCGGTCGGCATTTTGAACGTCAACGCCTTGTCTGCTTCGGACTATATTTTGATTCCGGTCCAGTCCGAGCATTTCGCTTTAGCCGGGCTTGATCAGCTTTTATCGGTTGTCGATTTGGTTAAAAAGTATTTGAATCCGGATTTGAGGATTCTGGGGGCGGTAGTGACAATGTTTGATAAAAGAAACCAGCTGGATAGAAGTATTTTAAACCAAGTCCATAAAAATTTCCCGGGTCATGTTTTTAATGCCGTGATTCCGCGACAAGTCAGCCTTGCCGAATCTCCGAGCTTCGGGAAAAGCATTTTACAGCACGACCCTTATTCGAAAGGGGCTAGGTCTTATAGAGAGCTGGCGATCGAAGTAATGGATAAAGTTAAATGAAATGAAAAAAATAAAGGGCAGAGGGCTTCAGGCTCTCATTCCGATAAAACCCAGAACCAAATCCAAAAGAAAAAAGGAAAATGTTTATTATGTTGAGATAAGAAAAATCAGGCTTACCCCGGAACAATTTAAGGAAGAAGTCAATAAAAAAGTTTTAAAAGATTTAACCGAGTCAATCAAGAAATACGGAGTGATTCAGCCGCTCGCCCTGGTCAAAGTTGAAAAAAGAAAAAAACATGGGATTAATGTTTATTATAAGTTGCTTGAAGGTCGAAAAAGATTTTTAGCGGCTAAAGAGGCCGGCCTAAGAGTAGTCCCAGCAAAGATAAAGAAAAATGACCAAGTCTAAAATTTTCCTGTTTTTGATGCTGGCGTTTATTTTGGGAGTCGGGAGCGGCTCCTTTTTTGATATATCTCAAGAGGTTTTTTTGGTTATTGCTATTATTGCCGTTTCTTTGGTGGCTGTTTTTTATCGTCAGGGTTCTAAAACTTTGAGTTTCCCGGTTGCTTTTAGCGCTTTTTTGATTCTAGCTTTTTCAGCCGGGGTTTTAAGATTTGACGTTTCCGAATCTATAAACAAAGTTTTAACCAGTTTTAACGATACAAATGTAAAAGTTGAATTGCGGGGATATATTAACGATGAACCGCAAAGATTAATTGATAAGCAGCGATTGACGCTTCAGGTTAAAGAAATTCGAGTGCCGGATTATGTTGACCCCGTTAGAGGCAGAGGCGCGCTGCGAGCCCTCGCGGCCTCTAACGGGGCGGTTTTTACCGATGAGAAGATTTTGACCACCGTGAATTTATATCCGGAGTTTCAATACGGCGATTTGATTTCAATTGTAGGCATCCTCCAAAGTCCGAAAAATTTTGATGATTTCGATTACATTAATTACTTGGCGAAAGATGGCATTTTTTCTTTGGTTTATTATCCGAAAATTTCTGAGATTTCTAAAGATGCCTTCTTCCGGCCTAAAGAAGTTTCTATTTTCGAAAATTTAAAAATCGGCTTATTTAAGAATATTTTCAGGATTAAAAAATCTTTTGAAGAATCAATTGAAAGAGTTATCGCCGAGCCCAATGCCGCTTTGATTAACGGGATTCTGCTCGGTTCGCGGGAGAATATTCCCCAAGACTTGAAAGAAGCTTTTAATAAAACCGGGACGACCCACATTTTAGCCATCTCCGGCTATAATATTACCATCGTCGGCCTTTATATTTCTTCATTGTTTATGTTTTTTATGCGGCGGCAAAAGGCTTTTTGGTTTACGGTTTTAGGCATAGTTATATTTACAATTTTAACCGGCGCTTCAGCTTCGGTTATTCGGGCGGCGATTATGGGTATTTTGGTTTTGTTGGCCTATCGGGAAGGCCGATTCCACAACATGACCAACTCAATTGTTTTTGCCGGAGTAATTATGATTATCTTGAATCCGAAAGTTTTGAGATTTGATATTGGATTTCAGCTTTCTTTTCTAGCCACACTGGGGCTTATCTATCTTGCCCCTTTTTTAAGCGAGAAATTAAAGAGAGTGCCGGAATTCTGGAATTTCAGAGAAAATTTTATTGCCACCCTCTCCGCCCAAATAATGGTCTTGCCGGTAATTTTATATAACTTCGGCAGTTTTTCTTTGGTTTCTCTGCCGGCTAATGTATTGATTCTGCCGATTGTGCCGATAACAATGTTTTTCGGTTTTCTGGCCGGAGTTTCAGGATTGATTTGGCTGCGGCTTGGCGAAGCCATCGGTCTGATTGCCTGGCTTTTTTCCGAATATGAAATTTTAATCGTGAAGATTTTTTCTTGAATAACATCCTAATTTACGAATGTATCCAAATCTGCGAATAATTATTTTAGGGGTATTAACTCTATTTTTGGTTTTGACCTTTGTGGTTGAATTCCGTGGCGAATACGGACTTAAAGTCTATTTTTTTGATGTCGGCCAGGGCGATTCAATTTTTATTGAAACAGAAGAAAAGAAACAAATTCTGATTGACGGCGGGCCGGATAACAAAGTGGTTCAAAAATTATCAGAAGCAATGCCATTTTGGGACCGAACCATAGACTTGGTTATTCTGACTCATCCGGACAAGGACCATATCTTAGGTTTAATCGAAGTCTTGAAAAGATACCGAGTTAAGGGAATCATTGAAACTGGAATCGAATGCGGGAAAGCGGAATGTGTAGTCTGGAAAGAGTTGAAAGAAAAAGAAAAAGCGCCGGTTATTTTCGTGAAACTCGGCGACTCGTTAATACTTAACGAAAATACTAAAATTTTAATTTTAAATCCTTTCGCCGATATGGCCGGAGAAAAAATTTCAAAAGCCAATAATTCTTCTATCGTGGCTAAATTAATCTACGATGGATACAGCATTTTATTGACCGGCGATATTGAGAAACATATTGAAGAAAAGCTGGTTCTGGCCGGAGTAGACATTGATTCTGATTATCTTAAAATTCCGCATCATGGTTCTAAGACCTCAACCACCGAAGAATTTTTGGAAAAAATTTCCCCGCTTTCGGCTTTTATCTCTCTCGGCAAGAATAATTCTTACGGCCATCCGCATGATGAAGTTACCGGCCGTCTTGAAAAAAGAAATATAAAATATTATCGTACTGATGAACTGGGAACTATTTTATTGAGTTGCAAGTTTAATGAACCGTGTTCAGTAAAATTCCAAATTCCAAATTCCAAAATCCAAATAACAAATGACAAATAAAATCCAAAATCCAAATTCCAAAATAAATAAGATGAAGAAATTACTAGCCGACCCCAAACATCCAAGGGAAGAAAAGACCCTTGTTTTAATCAAGCCAGATGCCGTGAAAAGGGGGTTGGTCGGCGAAATAATCAAACGTTTTGAAAGCCGGGGACTTAAGATTATTGGTCTGAAAATGGTTCACGGCGCGCCAAAAGATTTTGACAAGCATTATCCTAAAAGCAAGGGATGGATTGCTAATTTAGGCAAAAGAACTATAGAAACCTACAAAAAATACAGTTACAGCTTGAAAAACGATTTTGGCACCGATGATCCGTTTAGAATCGGCAAAATTTTCCGTAACTGGCTGATTGATTTTATGGCTTCCGGGCCGGTGGTCAAGATTTTGATTGAAGGGGCTCATGCCATTGATGTGGTCAGAAAAATTGTCGGCGACACCCAGCCTCATTTTGCCCTGACCGGAACTATCCGCGGCGATTTTAGTGTTGACTCGGCCGGCTCGGCGAATAAGTCAAAGCGGGCCGTTCATAATTTAGTTCACGCTTCGGGCGATAAAAATGAAGTCCGAAACGAAATAATACTCTGGTTTAATCCCGAAGAAATCTGCGACTACAAGAGAGTGGAAGAGTTGATTTAATTGTATTATTGCTGGATTTGAGTTATTGTTGGAGTTTTAAGTCCGGGTATTTTTTTTGATACATCTTCTTTAGCTAGAATTTTTGTTGCTAATTTAATAATTAAACTTAAATCAGGGCCGAATTTTGTGCCAATTTCGTCTAGGATTATCATTTCGTTAAGCAAATCTTCAAATTCTTCACTCAACTGGTCTCTAATCTTTTTATCTAAGGCATATTCAATTTTAATAAAACAATTACAGCCATCTTTTAGAGGAGTTTTTCCTTTCTGAAGAGCATCAATCACATCTAAAACCAGAAGAGCTGTTTCTCTTTCTATACCGGCAGTGTCTTTGCCTTCTTTTATCAAATTTAAAATCAACCGAAGCCGTTTTTGGATAATTTGATTATGTAGATTGTTTTTTTTCATTTTTACCATGATAATAACTACTTTAAAATTATTTTTATGTCTTTGTGAATTACCCTGCCGGCTTTAACCACTACATGCCATACTTCAACTAACTTATTATTCTTAAATATTTTTACCATTTGCGATATGCCTTTATCTTTTCCGAGAATTCCTCTTCTGACAATCTTAACAGAATAATTATCTATATTAACATAATCGATTTTTCTTAGCAATTTTGTGCCTCGGAAAGCGGTGATTGATAATCGAGTTACAAGTTCTAAAATTTTAATAGTCCCTGAAGCAGGCATTGGCATAAGTAAATTATACGAAGTATTAAGAGATGGTCAAAGATTCTGGTTTAATCCCGAAGAAATCTGCGACTACAAGAGAGTGGAAGAGTTGATTTAAAACCAAAAAACCGCTTTAAGCGGTTTTTTGGTTTTAGTCGGGCTGCCGGGATTTGCACCCGGGCTAAATCGACCCCATCGACTCGTGCTGCTGCTACACCACAGCCCGTGTTTTTTATCTCGTTTCTTTATGCAGCGTCTTAATGCAGTCGGTGCAGATTTTCATTCTCTTGCCGTTAACTACGGCCCATTGGAGATTGGGTTTTTGGCGATGGGTGCTTGTTGGATTATAATGGCCGCGCAATAACTTGCGTTTGGTAACTTTCATTGATTTTTTTCCGCATCTCGGACAACGCATACAATTAGAATTTAGTAATTAGTACTTAGAATTAAAAAACTAAGATCGTTTACAGATTACCTTAAAAATGATAACTTTTCAAGAATGGAAGGACTTTTACTCGTCGTTTTTCAAATCCTTGTGGTTTTGTTTTCAATCGTCATCCACGAAGTCAGCCACGGCTTAATGGCTTTGAGTTTGGGCGATCAGACCGCTAAAAACGCCGGCCGGCTGACCCTTAACCCCTTGCCTCACTTGGATATATTCGGATCAGTAATCCTCCCTCTTTTGACTTTTTCTTTGGGCGGTTTTATTTTCGGTTATGCCAAGCCAGTGCCTTATAATCCTCTTTATCTCCGGGACCAAAGATTCGGCCCGGCCAAGGTCGGTTTTGCCGGGCCAGCTTCAAACATTTTAATCGCTTTGATTTTTGGCCTGATTTTAAGATTTTTACCAACGTTTCTTCAGGCCACGATTCTTCCGGAGCTTTTTTCTTTCATTGTTTTAATAAACTTAGTTTTGGCAGTTTTTAATCTGCTTCCGGTGCCGCCCTTAGACGGGCACTGGTTGCTTTTAAGCGCTGTGCCTGAAAGATTTTACGGTTTTAAAAATTTTTACCTGCGCTACGGATTGTTTTTATTTATTTTAGTTTTACTTTTTGTTTTGCCGCTTATTTTCCCTCTGGTGTTTAAACTCTTTAAATTGATAGTTGGATAGATTTCTTGCGACGAAAAAATTTTTATGTTAGTATTTTTTTGCTAAATTGAAGTAATTTATGCCTACATTCAGACAGCTTTTGAAAAACCCGAGAAAAACATCAAAGGCGAAGACTAAGTCGCCGGCTTTGACTTTTGGATTTAATACTAATAAGAACCGGCCGGTTGACTATCCTTCCCCTTTTAAACGCGGGGTCTGCATCAAAGTTACAACTACCACTCCTAAAAAACCGAATTCGGCTCTAAGAAAAATCGCCCGGGTCCGGTTGACCAACGGCCAAGAAGTGACGGCTTACATTCCCGGCGTCGGCCATAACCTGCAGGAACACTCGGTGGTGGTGATAAGAGGCGGAAGGGTCAAGGATTTGCCCGGAGTCAGATACCATATTGTGAGAGGAGTTTTGGATTCAAGCGGTGTCGAAGGCCGGAAGCAGCAGAGGTCAAAGTACGGAGCCAAGAGGCCGAAATAAGTTTTTGTCTGCGAGCGTTAGCGAGCAGTGACAAAAAGTTACCGAGCACATAATTAAATTTTATGTGCTCGGTGCTCAATGTTGTAGCTATTCGCTTCGCTCATAGACAACATTGGCATGAGACAAGGACAAGCACCTAAAAGACCAAACGAACCAGACATTAAATACCAAAGCGCTCTAGTCGCTAAATTTATTAATTACATAATGAGAAGCGGCCGCAAGACGATTGCCCGCCGGATTGTTTATGATTCTCTGGAGAGCGCCGAAAAAAAATTGGGCAAAAGCCCTTTGGAAATTTTAGAGCAAGTCATAAAAAATGCCGGCCCGGATCAGGAATTAAGAAGCCGCCGGATCGGCGGGGCCAATTATCAGATTCCTTATCCGGTTAAGCAAGACCGGAGAATTACTTTAGCTTTACGTTGGATAATAGATGCGGCTAAAGCGAAAAAAGGGAAGCCGATGGATGATAAACTAACCCAGGAACTGATTGATGCTTTTAATAATACCGGCTTGGCAGTTAAGAAAAAGATAGATACTCACAGAATGGCGGATGCGAATAAAGCTTTTGCTCACTTTGCTTGGTGACAGAGAGAATATAGAACACAGAATATAGAATATAGGATATAGGATATAGAATAAGAATGACCAATTCCTTTAAGGATTTGATAGTTTGGCAAAAGTCTAAACAACTAGCCGTAGAAATATATAAACTAATTTAGAAGAAATAATGAAAATATTAAACAACTTTGTTAAGAAGTTATCTTAGTTTTAATTCTATATTCTAAATTCTATGCCAAGAGACTATCCAATCGAAAAAACCCGTAACATAGGCATTATCGCTCACATAGACGCAGGCAAGACCACGGTCAGCGAACGGGTTTTGTTTTACGCCGGCGTTTCTCATAAAATCGGCGAGGTTCATGAAGGCAAGGCGATTATGGACTGGATGGAGCAGGAACGCGAGCGGGGTATTACCATTACCGCGGCGGCGACCACGGTTTTTTGGGTGCCTGCTTACGCAATCGCCAATCATCAATCATCAATTACTAACCGAAAAGGCTTAGAATACAAAATCAATATCATTGATACTCCCGGGCATGTTGATTTTACAGTTGAGGTGGAGCGTTCTTTGAGAGTGCTTGACGGAGCGGTGGTGGTTTTTGACGGCGTGGCCGGAGTGGAGCCCCAGTCAGAAACGGTCTGGCGCCAAGCCGACAAGTATAAAATTCCCCGAATATGCTTTATCAATAAATTAGACCGGTTAGGCGCTTCTTTTGATCGTTCTTTTCAATCAATTCTTGGAAGGCTTACTCCAAGCGCCGTCCGGATGCAGGTTCCTGACGGCGAAGAAGATAAGTTCACCGGCATAGCCGACCTTTTGACTATGAAGTTTTATTGCTTTGAAGGAAAATTCGGCGAATCAGTGGCGGAATCGGAAATTCCGGAAAACCTGAAAGAAAAAGTCCAAAAGTTCCGCCACGAATTAATTGAAAAAATAGCTGAGAGCGACGATGAAATAATGGAAATGTTCTTGGAAGGAAAAGATATTCCCCTTGAAATTTTAAAAAAATCTTTGAGGAAGTCAGTTTTGAATTATAAAATCGTTCCAGTCTATTGCGGTTCGGCTTTAAAAAACAAAGGAGTTCAATTAGTTTTAGACGCGGTTATTGACTATTTGCCGTCTCCTTTGGATGTCCCGTCGATTAAAGGAATAAATCCTAAAACCGGCCAAGACGAGGAAAGGCACCCTAAAGATGATGAGCCTTTTACCGCTTTAGCTTTCAAGGTGGCCACTGATCCTTATGTCGGCCAGCTTACTTTTTTCAGGGTATATTCCGGAGTTTTGAAAGCCGGTTCTTATGTTTTAAACGCGACCAAAGACGAGAAGGAAAGAATCGGCCGGATTTTAAGAATGCATGCCAATGAAAGGCAGGAATTGTCAGAAGTCTATGCCGGCAATATCGCTGCCACTGTTGGTTTGAAATTTACCAAAACCGGCGATACTTTAACTGACCCGGAGTGGCCGGTTGTTTTGGAGGAAATTGTTTTTCCGGAGCCGGTTATTTCTTTGAGGATTGAACCTAAAACCAAGGCTGACCAGGAGAAGATGTCTTCGGCTTTAAGAAAGCTTTCCGACGAAGATCCGACTTTCCGGATGAAAACCGATCAGGAGACCGGCGACATGATTATTTCCGGGATGGGCGAACTTCATCTTGAAATTATCGTTGACCGGATGAAAAGGGAATTTTCAGTCGAGGCCGCTATTGGCCGGCCCCAAGTGGCTTACAAAGAAACGATTACCGCTTCGACCGAAGTCGAGGGCAAATATATCAGACAGTCCGGCGGCCGGGGCCAGTACGGCCATGTCTGGTTGCGTCTTGAACCGTTAGAGCGGGGGCAGGGGCTTGAGTTTGTCAACGCTATCAGAGGCGGAGCCATACCTGATGAGTTCATTCCGGCGGTGGAAAAGGGAATTTTAGAAGCCAAAGAAAAAGGAGTTTTGGCCGGCTATCCGATAATCGATTTCAAAGCTACTTTGTATGACGGCACTTTCCACGAAGTTGATTCTTCGGAGATCGCTTTTAAAATCGCGGCTTCAGCCGCTTTTCAAGATGGAGCGAAAAGATCAAAACCGGTTATTTTAGAACCACTGATGAAACTTGAGGTAATTGTTCCGGAAAGATTCATGGGCGAAGCCACCGGCGATCTTTCGAGCCGTCGAGGCCAGATTTTAAATATCACTGACCGGGGGATCTTGAATCTTAAAGTCATAGATGCTAAGGTTCCTCTTGGTGAGATGTTCGGCTATGCCACGGTTTTACGTTCTTTGACCGAAGGGAGAGGCACCTTCACGATGGAATTTTCGAATTACGAGACGGTGCCCGCCAGCGTGGCCGGCGAAATCATCGCCGGGGAAAAATAAGTTTTTGTCTACGAGCGAAGCGAGTGGCTACAAAAAGTATACCCGCCTTAGGCGGGCGCTGAAATTTATAGTTGCTTGCCAAGCTCGCAAATAAATTCCGCATGATAAACGAAGAATTGAAAAATTTAGTTTCCAGTTTAGGGACTTTGGTAATCGTTGAAAATAATCAGCCGAAATTTATAGTCATGACCTATGATAAATTTAATTCAGTTATCCACAAAAGCATTGACAATTCTAGTAATTTTAATAAAGATAGTAATGAGACGCTAAGCGTTTCTGGTTATCACGCTCAGCGTGATGAGGAGATAGTTAATCGGTTGAATGAAGAAATATTTGCTTTAAAGGAGCAGGTAGTTGAAAAAGAAAAAGAATTTAGTAATTTGTCTGAGCGCAGCGATAGCGAGCACAGCGACAAATTCTAAACCGAGCACATAAATTAGCCGAAAAAAGGCTAATTTATGTGCTCGGTGAGCGATTTTGCAGCTGCTCACTTCGTTCGCAGGCGAAAATCGTCATGGCGGAAAAATTTGAAAGAAGCAAGACCCATGTGAATATCGGTACTATAGGTCACGTGGATCACGGTAAAACCACTTTAACGGCGGCGATGCTTCATGTTGCTGGGGAACTTTTAACCGACGAAGGCTATAAGGCCAGAGTTGAAAAAATCGACCAGATTGACAAGGCTCCGGAAGAAAAAGCAAGAGGCATTACCATTGCTTTGCATCATTCCGAATTGGAAACGCCTAAAAGGCATTATGCCCATGTTGATGCTCCGGGCCATGCCGATTACATTAAAAACATGATCACCGGAGCCGCCCAGATGGATGGAGCGATTCTGGTTGTTTCAGCCCCGGACGGTGCTATGCCTCAAACAAGAGAGCATATTCTTTTAGCCCGCCAAGTCGGTGTTCCTTCCATTATCGTATTTTTAAACAAGACCGATCAGGTAGAGGACCAGGAATTGGTTGATTTGGTTGAAACCGAAATCAGAGAGCTTCTGAATAAATATCAGTATCCCGGAGATTCAACGCCGATCATCCGCGGTTCGGGCTTGAAGGCCCTGGAAGCGAAATCAAAAGACGATCCGGCTGTCCAGCCGATTCGCGAGCTTTTGAAGACCATTGATGAATATATTCCGGACCCGGTCAGAGACACCGATAAGCCCTTTCTTATGCCGATTGAAGACGTTTTTTCGATTGAAGGCCGGGGCACGGTCGTGACCGGAAAAGTTGAGCGGGGCAAGATGAAGCTTAATGAGGAGATAGAGATCATTGGAATGAGGCCGACCCAGAAAACAATCATCACCGGCGTCGAGATGTTTAATAAGCAGATGGATGAAACTATTGCCGGTGACAATGTCGGGCTCTTGCTTCGGGGAATCAAAAAAGAGGATGTTTCCCGCGGCCAGGTCATTGCCAAGCCCGGCTCAATCACTCCTCATACCGAATTTGAAGCCGAAATCTATATTTTGACCAAAGAGGAAGGCGGCCGCCACACTCCTTTCTTTGCCGGATATAAGCCCCAGTTTTACGTAAGGACTACCGATGTCACCGGTGAAGTAATACTGCCGGAAGGAACGGAAATGGTTATGCCCGGTGATACCGTCAACTTGAAAATAAAATTGATTGCGCCGATCGCTCTGGAGGAAAAAATGAGATTCGCCATCAGAGAGGGAGGGAAAACGGTTGGTGCGGGAGTGGTGACGAAGATAATCGTTTGATAAGATATATCGAAATATCAGACAGTTCCTTAAATCAATGGCGAAGGTTAAAAAAGAAAAAGAAAGCAAATCGGAATCGGGGCAGCGGATCAGAATCCGCCTGAAAGCTTTTGACAGCCGAGTCATTGACCGGTCAGTCAAGCAGATTATTGAAACTTTGGAAAAACTTGATGTTAAAGTGATTGGGCCGATTCCGTTGCCGACAGAGATATGGAAAGACACAGTTCTCCGTTCTCCTTTTGTCCATAAAGACAGCCGGGAGCAGTTTGAAATGAGGACTCATAAAAGATTAATCGAAATTCTTAATCCGACTCCAAAAATTATTGATTCCTTGATAAATTTAAGTCTTCCTGCGGGAGTAGATATTGAGATCAAGATGTAGCATCCGAATAGCGCAACCTCGGCTTTCGGCCTCGGGTATCCGAATGCGTCCATCCGAATATGCGGTGGCAAATCACGAATCAGAAAGCTATTCCTGGTTCGAAATTTGTTACCACTATGGTAATAAAAACAATAACAATTTAAGTTTGAAAAAAATTTAGCTTTAGTATGCTTAAAATCGGGCGCTAAGGCCCGATTTTCATTTATGGCAGAAATTGTCGTCCGAAAATTAGGGATGTCTCAAGTATTCAAGGGAAACAAAGTTATCCCGGTTACTTTGATTGAAGTCCCCGGAGGAGATTTTGAAGTAAAAGAAGGCGACAAAGTAAAGGTGAGCGGGATTTCAAAAGGAAAAGGATTTCAGGGGGTGGTGAAGAGGCATGGATTTTCCGGTTTTCCGGCCAGCCACGGGCACAAGGGTCACGAAAGGGGGCCCGGTTCAATCGGCCAGAGATTCCCTCAGCATACTTTGAAAGGGAAAAGGATGGCCGGCCGCATGGGCGGGACAAAAGTGACGGTTAGGAACCTAGAAGTTGTTAAAATAGACAAAGACGATAGAATCTTGGCGGTTAAAGGAGCGGTGCCCGGAAGAAGAGGGACGGAGTTAAAGATAATAAAAAGTTTAAATGTTTAAAAGTTTAAAAATAAAATTATGGAAGTTAAATTATACAATCAGTCAGGTGAAGAAGTCGGAAGCGTTGAATTATCAGATGCTATTTTTAATGTGCCGATAAACCCAGATTTAATTTATCAGGCAGTGGTTACCCAAAGGGCCAACGCCAGAAAAATTTTAGCTCACGCAAAAGGAAGAGGCGAAGTAAGAGGTGGCGGTAAAAAGCCGTGGCGTCAGAAAGGCACTGGCCGGGCCCGGCATGGTTCAATAAGGTCGCCGATTTGGAAAGGAGGCGGAGTGACTCACGGACCCCTCAAGCAAAAAGTCTATTTTAAAAATATAAATAAAAAAGCCAGAAGGAAGGCTCTCTTTATGGCTTTGAGTTCAAAAATTAAAGACGGCCAGTTAATAATTTTGGATTCCATTTCTTTGGTTGAAGCCAAGACTAAAAAAATGAAAGAGATTATAGACAAAATTTCAGTTAATTTGCCGGGATACAAAAAGAGCAGAAAAAAAAACGATTCAATTTTATTGGTTCAACCCGATTCGGATAAATCCCTGATCAGAACCGCCAGGAACTTAAATTTTGCCAAAGTAGTTCGGGCCGACGGTTTGAATACGACCGATGTTCTAGAAAAAAAATATCTTGTCTTACTGAAAAATGCGATACCGGTGATTGAAAAGACATACCTTAGATAATTTTCAATTTTCAATTTTAAATGAAATCTAAATTTTTAAAATTCAAAACATTTAAGCGTTCAATTAAAATTTAAAATTTGGGTTTTGAATTTTTAACATGGCATTATTCAAAAGAAAAAAAGAGCCCCCCTTCGCTAAAGCTACGGAGGGCAAGGGAATAAAAGAAGCCGAGAAGAAGGAGGCCAAACTTGGTTTGCCTGTAGGCAAAGACCCTCGGCTTTACAAAATAGTAGAGAAGCTGGTTCAAACCGAAAAAGCAATCGGTTCGTCCAGCCACAATAAATATGTTTTTAAGGTTTCGCCGAAAACCAACAAGATTGAAGTCAAGAAAGCGATTGAAAAATTATACGAGGTTAAAGTCAAGGACGTGAGAATAATTAATACGTTTGGGAAAAAGAGGCAGGTCGGCCGTTTTGAAGGCTGGAAGCCGGGTTTTAAAAAGGCGATCGTGGCATTAGAGAAAGGATATAAAATTGAAACAATATAAACCCATAACTCCGGGAAGAAGACAGATGACTGGCTACAATTTCAATGGTTTGATTAAAACCAGGCCTTTAAAATCTTTGACTAAGAATTTTAAAAGAAGTTTCGGCCGTTCCGGCAACGGAAGAATCACTTCAAGGCATTTAGGCGGGGGTCATAAAAAACTATACCGTTTGGTTGATTTCAAGCAGGACAAATTAGATATGCCGGCCAGAGTCAAGACTATTGAATACGATCCATATCGGTCATCTAGGATTGCCTTGGTTGCTTATGCCGATGGAGAAAAGAGATATATTTTATCGCCTGACGGGCTTAAGATTGGAGAAAAAATACAGTCTTTTTCCGGAAAAGGAAATTTGGATAACGGTAACAGGATGAAGTTAAGATTTATTCCTCAAGGAACGTTGGTCCATAATATTGAATTAAATCCTGGTCAGGGCGGGAAAATGGCCAGATCAGCCGGTTCTTCGGCTCAAGTTCTGGCTCAGGATAATAAATATACCCAGCTAAAAATGCCTTCCGGAGAAGTAAGAATGGTTTTGTCGGAAAGCCGGGCTTCGATAGGCCAGCTTTCAAATCCAGAGCATATTCATATCAGCCTTGGGAAAGCCGGAAGATCGCGTTGGCTTGGAAAAAGGCCGAAAGTCCGCGGTTCGGCCATGAATCCGGTTGACCATCCGCATGGCGGCGGCGAAGGCAGGCAGGGCATCGGTTTAACCGGTCCTAAAACCCCTTGGGGCAAGCCGGCTAGGGGGGTAAAAACCAGAAAAAGAAAGAAGAAGTCGAGCAAGTTAATTTTAAAGAGAAGAAAGTAACATCTACAAAATTACAAATCATTTACGAATATACAAATTTGTATATTTGTAGGGATTTGTAAATTCGTAGATATTTAATGAGCCGAAGCCTAAAAAAAGGACCATATGTAGATCAGAAATTGCTCAAGAAATTGGGGCGGTTTAAAGCTGGCGATAAAACAATTATCAAAACCTGGTCGCGGGGCTCATCCGTTACCCCGGAAATGGTCGGTTTTACTATCGGCGTTCATAACGGTAAAATCCATATTCCGGTTTTTATCGTTGAAGAGATGGTCGGCCATAAATTGGGCGAATTCAGTTTGACTAAGAAATTCACCCGGCACGGCGGAAAGATGCAGAGAGAACTTGAAGCCCAAGCCAAACAGAAAGAGATTGATGCGGCCAAAACGGTCAAGGCGGCCGAAGAGAAGAAATAGTTAACTAAAACTATGCCACAAATCACTGCCCAATTAAATTATTTACGAATATCCCCCAGAAAAGTGCGGGCGGTGGTTGAATTGCTTAGGGGCTTGGATGTTGATGCGGCCATAGCCCAGCTTAGATATTTAACCAGAAGGCCAGCCAAGCCGATTTTAAAGCTTTTAAATTCAGCTATTTCTAATGCAAAGCACCTTGGTTTCGAAAAAGATTATCTTTATATAAAAGAAGCAATGGTTAATGAAGGAATGAAATTAAAAAGATATAAGCCCAAAGGATTTAGTCTTATGATGCCGATTCAGAAAAAAACTTCGCATATAAAAATAGTTTTGGACGAGCTTCCGGAAGAAAAAAAGAAAAAGAAAGAAAAGTTAATAGCTAAAATGCCGAAAATTGAAGAGAAAAAACTTTCCTTCGGCAAGGCTATGGAGGATAAGAAGGAAGAAAAAATTGAAAAACCAAAGTTTGGTAAAGAAACAGAAAAAGTTCCAAAGAAAAGAGGATTCGGCGGGATTAAGACATTGGGTCGGAGGTTATTTAGAAGAAAGGTGGTTTAAAGAAATTTCGATATGTCGATATAAAAACATTTCGACATATCGAAATATCAAATTATGGGGCAGAAAACTTCACCAATTTCAATGAGGATGGGTTTTACCCAGGACTGGCGCTCCCGGTATTTTTCCAAACGCGAAATGATTAAGTACCTGAGGGAAGATGTCAAAATCCGCGAATTTTTAAATAAAAAATTGAGATTTATGAGCGTAGCCCGGGTTGAAATTGAAAGGACGGCCGGCCAGCTGAAAGTAATAATTTTTACTTCAAGGCCGGGTTTGATCATTGGCCGCGGCGGAACCGGAAGCGAAGAACTTAAAAAAGAAATTGAAAAGTTGATTGCCTGTTCTAGCCCGGTGAGAATTGAAATCCAGGAATATAGAGGCCCGGAAAGCTCGGCGGCGATAATGGCCGAACAGATTGTTGAGCGAGTCGAGAAAAGGGTGCCTTTTCGAAGAGTCATTAAGCAGGCTTTGGCAAAAATAATATCAAATCGGGAGGTCAAAGGGGCCAAGATTGGAATTAAGGGCCGTCTGGATGGAAGTGAAATCGCCCGGACAGAGCATTTAGAAGAAGGATTGATGCCTCTTCAAAAATTGACCGCCGATATCGATTTTGCTAAAAATACGGCTTATACCACTTATGGAACAGTCGGAGTAAAAGTTTGGATTTATAAAGGCGATGTAAAAAATGGTGTTTCAACCAAGAAGGATTAAATATCCAAAAGTCCATAAAGGCCGATTAAAGAAAGTCTCGAGCCGAGGCGTCAGCTTAGCTTTTGGTTCCTATGGTCTCAAGGCTTTAGAATCAAGCTGGATAAAAGTCAATCAAATAGAAGCGGCCAGAAGGACTTTAATCAGGTATCTTGAAAAAGGAGGGAAAATTTGGATCAGGATTTTCCCCGATAAGCCCCGAACCGCCAGAAGTCCGGAACTTGGAATGGGCGGGGGAGCTGGAAGCATGAGTCATTTTGTTGCGCCGGTTGAAGCAGGCAGAATTTTATTCGAGCTCGACGGCATTTCCGAAGACGCGGCCAAAGAGGCTTTTAAACTGGCCAGCCATAAATTGCCGGTAAAGACCAGATTCATTAAAAGATAATACTACGAAGTACGAATCAGTCCGAATGTACGAATTCGTATATTCGTAAAGATTCGTAAATTCGTAGTTTAACATTTTGACAGTAGAAAAAATCATAGAAAAAAAGAAGAAGCGGCAACTAAAAGGAATAGTGGTTTCAGACAAGATGCAGAAAACCATCGTGGTTTCGGTTGTCCGTTTGAAAAAGCATCCCAAATACAAAAAATATTTCAAGGTTACCAGAAAATTCAAAGCCCATGACGAGAATAATGAATATCATGTGGCTGATAAAGTAGTAATAGAAGAAACGAGGCCGCTGTCGAAAGATAAGAAATGGAGGGTAATTAGTAAACCATTGGCATGATTCAATTACGAAGTATTATTAATGTTGCCGACAACTCGGGCGCTAAAACTATTGGCGTAATTAGGGTTTTGAAAGGCCATAAGGGGAAATACGGCGAAGTCGGCGATATCGTCGTTGGTTCGGTTAAGGAAGCAGAACCGAGAAAGGCAGTCAAGAAAAAGGACATAGTCCGCGCTTTGATTGTAAGGCAGAAGAAACCCATCAGGAGATTAGACGGTTCGTATGTGAGATTCGATGACAACGCCGTAGTCATAATTGAAGGCAAAGAGCCGAAAGCGACAAGGATTTTCGGGCCGATAGCCAGAGAAGTAAGAGAAAGAGGCTTTAATGCGGTCGCTTCAATGGCAGAAGAACTGGTGTAAATCTACGAATTTACCAATTCATTACAAATATACAAATATTTGTATATTTGTAGAGATTTGTAATTTTGTAGATAAAATGAATATTCGAACGAATGATACAATAATGATGCTTATAGGCAAAGATAAAGGTAAAACTGGAAAAATACTGCAAGTTTTGCCAAAAAGCGGAAAGGCCGTAGTTGAAGGCTTGAACCTGGTTAAAAGGCACCAGCGACCCAAGAAACAAGGCCAAAAAGGAGAAATTATTTCAAGGCCGAGGCCGATTGATATTTCGAATGTGATGTTAATTTGCCGGCACTGCAAGAAGCCTTCAAGAATGGGAATGAGACGAGAAGGTAAAAAAGTATTTAGGGTCTGCAAGAGATGCCGTGGAGAAAATTAAAATGACCAGACTTTTAGAAAAGTATAGAAAAGTAATGCCATCCATGATGGAGAAGTTTTCTTATAAGAATGTAATGGCTGTTCCGAAGATTGAAAAGGTCGTAATAAATGTCGGATCAGGAAGAATAGATTCCGAACCGAAATTCAAAGAAAGGGTCCAAAAAGATATCGCCGCAATTTGTGGCCAGAAGCCGGCTTCAAGATCAGCCAAAAAATCGATTTCCGGGTTTAAAATAAGACAGGGGATGATGATTGGTTTTATTTCCACTTTAAGGGGGAAAAGGATGTATGATTTTCTGGACCGTCTGATCTCAATAGCTCTGCCAAGATCTCGCGATTTCCGGGGCATCGACGTCAAATCGTTTGATCAAAAAGGCAGTTTGAATATGGGTATAAGAGAGCAGATAATTTTTCCGGAGGTGAACTACGAATCATCCAAAGATATTTTTCCTTTTCAAATTACGGTCGTGACCACGGCTAAAACCAAAGAAGAGGGATTGGAATTATTGAAATTAATGGGATTTCCAATAAAATAAATTTCGATATATTATGGCTAAAAAATCACTAGTTTCCAGATTGAATAAACCGAAAAAATACAAAGTTAGAAAAGTTAACCATTGTTTTATTTGCGGCCGGACAAGAGGCTATATCAGAAAATTTGATTTATGCCGGATACATTTTAGGGAGTTAGCCTCGAAAGGGGAGATCCCGGGGGTAAAGAAATCATCATGGTAAAGGCTTGGTTGAAAAATTCAAGCCAAAGGCGTAGAATTTTTCAACCAAGCCTTTACCCGCCTAAGGCGGGCGCTCAACTTTGTAGTTGTTCGCTTCACCCCGCTGAGCGGGGATTCGCTCACAAACAAAAATGGCAGATTTAACTTCAGATTTTTTCATCAGAATAAAAAACGCCTATCTGGTTAAAAAAGACCGGGTGGTTGTGCCTTTTTCAAGAATGAAATACGAAATGGCTAAAATTTTGGAGCAAAGCGGTTTTGTTTTGGCTATCCGGAAAAAAAAGAAAATAAAAAAAAGTGGATATGAAGAACTATTTCTGGATTTAAAGTTGAAATACGAAGGGGATGAGCCGGCATTCAGCAATGTCAGGCTTCTTTCAAGTCCGAGCCGGCGGATTTATTTGAAGAAAAGCGAAATCAGGCCGGTTAGAGACGGCTACGGTATTTTAATAATTTCTACTTCGCGCGGGATTATGACCGGCGACCAGGCCCAGAAGCTCGGTCTTGGCGGCCAAGCGATAGCAGAAGTGTGGTAGCGGAGAGAAATAGAATTTAGTAAATAGAACTTAGAATATTTAAATTTATGAGCAGAATCGGCAAGCAACCAATTAAGATTCCTGAAGGCGTTGAAATAAAAATCAGCGATGATTTGATTTTGGTAAAAGGGCCAAGGGGTCAGTTGTCAAAAAAGATTTATCCTTTAATATCGGTCAGCGAAAGCGGCGGGTTAATCACGGTTCAGCCGAAAAATGATACAAAAGAAGCTTTGGCTTTGTGGGGGACTTTCCGTTCTTTGATTAATAATATGGTTAAAGGCGCAAAAGAAGGTTTTGAGAAAGTTTTGCTTTACGAGGGGATTGGTTTTAAATCTGAAGTGAAACAAGATCCTTCGGTTGAATCGGAGAAAGTACTGGAATTAAACGTCGGATTTACTCATCCGGTCAGAATTACGGCTCCCAAAGGCATTGACTTTAAAGCCGAAAAAAACCAAATTACTATTTCCGGGGCTGATAAGGAGCTGGTCGGTCAGATTGCCGCAAATGTAAGGAACGTAAGGCCGCCAGAGCCATATAAAGGCAAAGGGATAAGATATAAGGACGAGGTGATAATCAGAAAAGCAGGGAAGAAAGCGGTGGCGACGGGATAGAGATAGAACATAGAATATAGAATATAGAATGTAGAATACGATCCTATGTTCTATATTCTAAATTCTACATTCTAAATGGATTCAAAAGAAAAACGACAAAAAAGAATAAGACGGCATAAACGGGTGAGAGCGGTTGTGAAAGGCACAAGTGAGCGGCCTCGTTTTTCTGTTTTTCGTTCAAACAAACGGATTTACGCTCAACTGATTGACGATTTCAGAGGGATGACTTTATTAAACGGGAGCAATGTTAAAACATCTGCTTTTAAGGTCGGAGAAACTTTGGCGAAAAAAGCATTAGAGAAGGGAATAAATTCAGTTGTTTTTGATAGAGGAGGATATAAATATCACGGCCAAGTTAAGGCTTTAGCCGAAGGGGCAAGAAAAGGCGGATTGAAATTTTAGAAAATAAAATGGAAGAAATAAAAAAAACAGAGAATAATTCAGGCAGAGGAATTTCTGAATACGACCAGAAAGTTTTGGATATCGCCCGGGTGACCCGGGTCACTAAGGGTGGCAAAAGATTCACTTTCAGGGCAGCTATTGTAATTGGCGATAAGCACGGGAAAGTCGGCTTCGGCCTCGGTAAGGGGCTTGATGTTGCCCGGTCGGTTGACAAAGCTTTTAAACAAGCCAAGAAGAATTTAATCAATGTTATTTTTAAAGAAGGGACGATTCCCCATCGCATTGAAGCAAAAGTTAATAGTGCGGTCGTTTTCTTAAAACCAGCTGCCAAAGGAAGCGGAGTCCGAGCCGGCGGCCCGATGCGGGTAATTGCCAAATTAGCCGGAATTGAAGATGTTTCGGGGAAAATAATCTCCAGAACTAATAATAAAATCAACATTGCCAAAGCGACGATTGAGGCGTTGAAGAAACTAAAAAGTCCAAAATAAAATGCAGCTATACGAATTAAAACCATTACAAAAAAGAAAAAATAAAAAACGGGTCGGCCGGGGAGGCAAGCGAGGCACTTATTCCGGCAAAGGGCAGAAAGGCCAAAAGTCCCGTGCCGGTGCCGGGATAAAGCCGGGTTTTCGCGGCGGCGACACCCCGCTTTGGAAAAAATTCCATAAAGCCAGAGGCGCGACCAAAACACTGGATATAAAAAAGCGCGGTTTCCAGCTTCGCCATCCCAAGCCGGAAATTGTTAATTTAAGAGATCTGGAAAGAAATTTTTCAGAGGGCGAGATGGTTTCACCTGAAACGTTGATGGAAAAAAGGCTGGTGAAAAAAGTAAAGCATGGTGTTAAAATTTTAGGCAAAGGCGAGCTTCGCAAGAAATTGATATTCAAAGGAATAAAGATGTCAAAATCAGTGAAAGAAAGAATTGCGAGGGTATAGCCAATTTCTTCTCTGAATTTTTTAGACAAATAATCTTTAGAGAGTACCATTCGCTCCGTTTCACTCCGTCTACACTAAAATTTGCCGACAACTAGGGCGTGTCCACCCCTTCATCCCCTAGCTTGTTAGCGGCAAATTTTTACTCTCTTTCAGTTATTTGTTACTAAAAAACCCAAGTTCAGAAATTGGCTATATCCCTCGCCAGCCAATAATCAGATTCCGCTGCTCGCCAAGCTCGCAACGGCGAAGCCCGAAATACAAGAAATGCCATGGAAAATAAACTAAAAGAAACAACGAGTGCTGGTGGTATAGTGATAAATCAGAAAGGAGATATTCTGGTGGTTAGTCAACATGGTACCTCTTGGTCATTGCCCAAGGGTCATGTTGAAGAAGGAGAAAATTATTTGACTACAGCAAAGCGTGAAATATATGAAGAGTCAGGCATTAAAGACCTCAAATTTATAAAAGAACTTGGCAGTTATCAACGAAATAAGATAAGTTTAGATGGAGGAGATGATCCTTCAGAAATAAAAACGATTCATATGTTTTTGTTTAAAACAGCTGATTCTAGTTTAAAGCCTCAAGATCCTATGAACCCAGAAGCACGATGGGTTAACAAAAATGATGTGGGGAAATTGCTCACTCATACTAAAGATAGAGAATTCTTTGAAAGAGTAAAAGCGGAATTATAAATGTTATATAGAATTAATAAAAAGCCACAAACTTATCCATTTAGATTTAGAAACCGGCTCGCGATATCAATTTCTGTATAAAAAGCGCGAGGGTGTAGTTGTTGAGGAAGTTCAGGAGGCCGAAATTGCACGGTTTGTCATAGATTTTTAGAAGAATAAAGATTTGGATTAAGCATAAGCGAAGCCAAATCTTCTTCTAAAATATCTTGACAAAATGAGGCCGTATGTACAGTGAGCGAAACCTCGCTGGGGTTTCGCGAACGGTTCCGAAACAGCTACACCCGAAGGTAGCTTTTTAAGAAATTGATATTGCGAGAGGTGAGTTTTTATAGTATGTTTGTGGCTGATTTAAATGAATAAAATACTAAAACTTTTCAAAATTCCGGATTTGAGAAAGAGGGTAGTTTTTATATTGGCCCTTTTGGTTATTTTTCGGATAGCGGCGGCGATTCCGGTGCCGGGAATCGATACTTCGCGTTTAGCCCAGTTTTTTTCCCAGAACCAGCTTTTTGGCTTAATCAGTTTATTCACCGGCGGCGGTTTGGAAACTTTATCAATCGTGATGCTCGGCGTCGGTCCTTATATAACCGCTTCAATCATCATGCAGCTTTTGACTATGATTTTCCCCCAGCTTGAACAGATGTATAAGTATGAGGGCGAGGCCGGAAGGCAGAAGTTCAATCAGTATTCGCGCCTTTTGACTGTGCCTCTGGCCCTGCTTCAGGGCTTTGGATTTTTGACCTTGCTTTCCCGGCAAGGAGTCATCGGCGCCTTATCTTTAAACCAATGGCTTATTTCTTTGATCGTGGTTACGGCCGGAACAATATTTATAATGTGGCTCGGGGAATTGATTACAGAAAAAAATCTGGGCAACGGAATTTCGCTTTTGATTTTCGCCGGCATCGTTAGTAGTGGCCCGCAGGCGGTAAGACAGCTCTATTTCGGTTATGACCCGGGCCAGCTCTTCACTTATGTTGGTTATTTCATTTTGGCTTTGGTGATAATCGGTGGCGTAGTCTATATTACTGAAGCCCAGAGGCAAATTCCGATAAACTACGCTAAACGCGTCCGCGGTTTTAAGATGTATGGCGGCGTTTCAACTTACTTGCCTTTGCGGGTTAATCAGGCTGGCGTAATTCCGATAATTTTTGCCTTGTCTATTTTACTTTTTCCGGGAATGGTGGCTAATTTTTTCGCCGGGTCAAACATTGTTTTTCTTTCCAGATTAGCCGAGGGTTTTAACAGATTTTTGAATAATCAAATGATTTATGGAAGCTTGTATTTTATTTTGGTCGTCGCTTTTACCTATTTTTACACGGCTATCACTTTTGATCCGAAATCAATTTCGGAAAATATCCAGAAGCAAGGCGGCTATATCCCCGGCATCCGGCCCGGACCGTCAACTGCCCAGTTTTTAAGCCATCTCTTAAATCGGATTACTTTGGTCGGAGCCGTTTTTTTAGGCCTGATTGCGGTTTTACCTTCCATTATTCAGGTTTTAACCGGGATTAGCGCTTTTACTTTGGGTGGGACCTCATTATTAATTATGGTTTCGGTGGCGTTGGAGGTGATGAAGCAGATGGAGAGCCAGCTTTCGATGTATGAATACTAATTGCTTTGACCTCTCTGAGGATTATTTGTCTAAAAAATTCAGAGAAGAAATTGGTCATACCCGAGCAAGTTTGCTATCGTTAAATCAATGTATAAAGTCATTTTCTTAATCGGGCCGCCGGGGTCAGGGAAAGGGACGCAAGCCGAGCTTTTAGCCAAAGAACTCGGTTTTTATCATTTTGAAATTTCAAAAGTGATTGAGAAGAATTTTAAGGAGGCTGATTCGAGCGACAAAGAAATCAGCCACCAAAAAGAACATTGGATTGCTGGAGAACTGATTCATCCTGAACTTGTTTCAAGTTGGTTTATAGAAGAAGTTGAGTTACTTAAAGATAAAGTAAGCGGTTTTGTTTTTTCAGGCTCCGGAAGAAATTTAAAAGAAATAGAAGAGGAATTGGGTTATTTGGAAAAGATTTACGGCCAGGAGAATATTGCGGCAGTTGAAATAAAATTGAGCGAGGAAGAATCGGTAAAAAGAAACAGCCATCGCCGGATTTGTTCAAAAAATCGCCATCCGATTCCGAATTTTCCGGAATACGCCGATATAAAAGTTTGCCCCGAAGACGGTTCAGAAATTATTACCCGACCTTTGGATAAGCCGGAAATAATAAAGGAGCGTTATAAAGTTTATCTTCAGGAGACTCAACCGGTGATTGAATATTTCAGACAGAACGGATATAAAGTGATGGAAGTTAATGGCGAACAGCCGATTGAGAAAGTATTCCAAGACATTAAATTATCTCTTTAATCTAAATTAAACTTATATTACAATTGTAATATAAGTTTAATTTTTGATTTAATGGAATTTTAATGAAACTTGGTGAATTAAGGGTCAAAAAAGAAAGCTTTACTTTAAAAGTTCTTAAAGCCGTAGCAATTGGAGGGATGGCATTAATTGCTACTTCAAATAAACGCTTTTGGCTTGATTTTTATTTAAACTTTAATAAAGAGTTAAATAGATATAAAACACAGAAAGAAAGAAGTAAATTGTATCATGCCCTTAGATACTTAAGAGGGAGAAAATTTGTAGATGTTGCAGAAAGACCAGATGGTTTATTGGTAAAAATCAGCACTAAAGGGTATGAAGTAGTTAAATTTTTTGAATCCATTGAGAAAATGAATTTAATAAAGCCTACCAAATGGGACGGTAAATTCCGATTAGTTATTTTTGATATACCTGCAAAAAAGCAGGGAGCGCGCATTGTTTTTATACAAAAGCTAAAAGAAATGAATTTTTATATGCTTCAAAAAAGTATTTGGGTCCATCCTTACGATTGTACTAATGAAATTGCAGTTCTTAAAAAATTATTTGAAATAGAACCTTATGTTAAAATAGTCGTTGCAGATGCAATAGAAGAACCTTATAAGATTTTAAAGAATTTTAATTTATTTAAAAGAATGTTGTAGATATATTACAATTGTAATATATCTTTAATTTGTGGGAATTATTACTAAATCAGAAAAAGAAATAGCAATAATGAAAGAAGGTGGAAATATTTTGGCAGAGATTCTTAAAAAACTCGCCACAGAAATAAAAATTGGAATAGCCACTATGGAATTAGAGAATCTAGCCCGCCAATTAATAGAAAAAGCCAGAGCAGAGTCGGCCTTTTTGGGATTTAAAAATTATCCAGCAGTTTTGTGTACTTCTGTTAATGAGGAAGTAGTCCATGCTAAACCTTCTTATAGAGTATTAAAGGAAGGCGATTTACTCAAAATTGATATGGGAATTCTTTATAGAGGATTTTATACTGATTCGGCGATTACTCTACTTGTAACAGATTGGGCTATTTTTAAGATAGAACAACAAGAAGAGTATTTTCAGAAAAATAAACTGATTAAAACTACAAAAGAATGTCTTGAAATCGGGATTTCTCAAGCAAAAATCGGTAATACAATCGGCGATATTTCTTTTGCTATTCAAAATCACGCCGAAAAAAATGGTTTTTCGGTGATTCAGGATTTAGTCGGCCACGGCATCGGCCGCGAACTTCACGAAGAACCCGAGGTGCCGAATTTCGGCGCTCCGGGTAAAGGTCCGAAACTAAAAGAAGGAATGGTAATTGCCATTGAGCCGATGCTCTCGGCCGGTTCTCATGAAGTTATAGAAGATAAAAAAACTTTGGCTTGGATGACAAAAGACAGTTCTTTATCGGCTCATTTCGAACATACTATAGCAATAATAAAAAGTGGTCCGTTGGTGTTAACTAAGTAGTTTGATAAGATTTAAGAAATGCATCTTTCTGTAATAATTCCTGCTTATAACGAAGCTGAAAGAATCACTGGCACTCTTTTTTCAATAAAAGATTATTTATCCCGACAACCCTATGATTGGGAAGTTTTGGTGATTTCAGACGGTTCAAAAGATAATACTGCTGAAATAGTGAATAATTTTACTAAACAAAATCCAAGTTTTAAATTAATAGATAATAAAGAGAACCACGGGAAAGGCTACGTAGTTAGACAAGGAATGCTTGAAGCAAAAGGTGAATACCGCTTATTCACCGACGCCGATAATTCAACAACTATAGACCATCTGGAAAGATTCTGGTCATACTTTAAACAAGGCCATGATGTCGTGATCGCTTCGATTGCAGCTAGAGGAGCAACTTTAGCTCATTCCGAAAAATTCTATAAACGTTGGTTCGGGAAGCTTGGTAATCTTTGGATTCAGTTGTGGCTTTTGCCTGGAATTTGGGATTCCAGAAGAGGTTTTAAGATGTTTACAAAAAAAGCGGCCGAAGATATTTTTTCAAAAGTGATAGAACCGGGCTGGATTTTTGATGACGAAGCTTTGGCTATTGCGAGAAGACTAAGTTATAAAATAAAAGAAGTCCCTATCCATTGGGTTAATGACCCTGAGTCAAAAGTAAAGTTAAGAGATTATCCAAAATCTTTATTAGGTACTTTAAAAATAAGATCGAATTTATTAAGAGGGAAATATAGTTTAAAATAATTTTATGGACAAATCATTAAGCGAATTCAGGCAGGATTTAGTTTCCGGGGACTGGGTTTTATTTTCGGCCGAAAGAACCCATTCCATAAGAAAATTTGAAGATTCTTTTCAACTCAAAGAGGATTGCCCTTTTGAGGATCCCCAAAAATCCGGCCAGGAAATTATCTGGGGCTGGCCGGACAAAGAGAACTGGCGGGTTATGATTATTAAAAATAAGTATCCGGCGGTTCTATCAGGGGTTTGCACTCCGACGAGATACTTCGGGCCGTTTAATATTCATGACGGCGTAGGGGAGCACAATGTCATAGTTTTTAAAGATCACGATACTCATTTTGCCGACTTCACGATTGACCAGGCAGTTGAGGCCATCAGAGTTTATAAAAAAAGATATCAGGAAATGACCGTGGCTTCTGAATGTGTTGAATACATAATGATTTTTCACAATTCCGGCAAAGAAGCTGGAGCCAGCATTTTTCATCCTCACTCCCAAATTATTTCTTTGCCGATTCTGCCGCCGGATGTATCAAGAAGCATTCGCGGCTCTTATGGATATTACCAAGAACATAAAAAGAGGGTTTACGACGTTGTCGTTGAGTGGGAGTTGGAGCAGAAAAAAAGAATTGTCTATGAAAATGATTTTTTTGTCGCTTTCTGCCCTTTTGTTTCTAAATTCCCTTATGAGGTCAGGATATTTTCCAAAGACAGCCATGCCCATTTTGAAAAGATGCCTGATGAATTTGACAAATATTTAACCGATGTCCTTTTGGCCGTTTTGAAAAAAATCAGAAAAGTCTTGAATAATCCGCCTTATAATTTTTTCATCCACACCGCGCCGGCTAAAGAGAGTAAATTTGAGGCCAATTTCCACGAATTCTACCATTGGCATATAGAGATTCTGCCTAAACTTTCAATAGCCGCCGGTTTTGAGCTGGGAACCGGAGTGGATATAAACGTGGTTGATCCGGATGTGGCGGCCGAAGAATTGAGAAATGCTTAACCTGATTTCATCAGTAAGCCGATGGTCGTTGGATGTTTTAAGCCAAGCAGGATATCTTGGCGTTTTTTTTCTCTCAATCGCCGACCGGCTGGCTTTTCAATTCATTCCCGGAGAAGTTATTTTTTCTCTACTCGGTTTTTTAGTCAGCCAAGCCAGGTTTGATTTCATTTTGGCCCTAGTTTTAACGGTCGCAGGGAATTTTATCGGCGATGTCGTTATTTATTCTATTTCTTTGAAGGGCGGTCGTAAATTTATCGAGAAATTCGGCAAATACTTTTTGATTTCCCATTATGATTTAGAGCATACAGAAAAGATTTTTGATAAATACGGAAGTAAAATGATTTTCTGGGGAAGATTTATTCCAGTTGTAGTTACTTTCATTTCCATTCCGGCCGGTTTGGCCAAAATGAATTTCAAAAAGTTTTCTATTTTTACTTTTTTAGGCTCTTTGCCGAGAAATTTCATTTTAATCTTTCTCGGTTTTAAACTGGGCGAAAATTGGTCTTTAATCATCAGGTTTTGGGGGAAGAGCCAATCTGTTATAATTTTAGTGTTGATTGGATTGGTGGTTGGGTATATTTACCGGCATTTAAGAAAAAAACATCTTACTCATAATTAATATGGATAAAAAAATTATCGTAGCCAATTGGAAGATGAATCCGCAGATGCTCCCAGAAGCCGAGGATTTATTTCGGGTCAGCGGCAATGCCATCGTCTGTCCGCCGTTTGTTTATATCGAAGCTTTGTCAAAAATAGATTCAGAAGCAGTTTTAGGCGCCCAAGATTGTCATTGGGAAGATGAAGGCGCTTTTACCGGCGAAGTTTCCGCTAAGATGCTTAAAAACTTAGGGGTCAGATATGTGATTATCGGTCATTCGGAAAGAAGGTGGATTTTCGGCGAAACCGACGAGATAATAAATAAAAAATTAGAAGCGGTTTTAAGAAACGATTTGACGCCGATTTTGGCTGTCGGCGAAAGGAATAAAAGTGATAAAAGAGAAGAAATTTTAACCTCTCAATTAAAAGCCGATTTAGATGGAGTTGATTCTGCTAAAATTATTATTGCTTATGAACCGGTTTGGGCCATCGGTAGTGGCGATGCCGAAACTCCGGAACATACCATTGAGGCGGTTAAAATTATCAAAAGCGTAGTCGGCGACGCCCCGGTTTTATACGGTGGCAGCGTTGATCCCCGGAATGTCGGAGATTTTATCTCAAAGCCGGAAATCGCCGGTGTTCTGATTGGTGGAGCAAGCGTTGATAAAGAAGAATTTAGAAAAATCATGGAGATCGTTTCAAATGTTTAAAAAGTTAGAGCAATTTTCAAAAGAAGAGCTAAGTGGCAAAAAAGTTTTTCTGCGGGTTGATTTTAATATTCCATTAACACAACTTCCAACTTCTAGTTTTCGGCTTACAGAGACTTATAGAATAAAAGCCCACAAAGAGACTATTGATTTTTTATTGTCGGCTGGAGCCAAAGTCGGGCTAGTTAGTCATATCAACGATAGTTTCAAAAATATTACAGAAGAAATTGGGATAATTTTAGGCCATCAGCTTAATTTTGAAGAAGATATTTTAAATCCAAAGTTAGATTCGCCACTCACCCTTTTTGAAAACATCCGAAAATACGAAGGTGAAGAAATAAACGATTCTGGATTTGCCGAAGATTTGGCTAAAAACTTCGATATTTACGTTAACGACGCTTTTTCGGTTTCTCACCGCAATCACGCTTCGGTCTCGGCGATAACCAAATTCCTGCTGTCTTATGCCGGTTTTTTAATGGAAAAAGAATTAAGTAATCTGGAGAAAGTTTTAAATGCGCCGGCTCAAGGGAAGATAATAATTTTAGGCGGAGCGAAAATTTCCACCAAGATTCCGGTGATTAGGAACTTTTTAGACAAAGCCGGCCATATATTAATCGCCGGCGCCTTGGCTAATGCAGTTTTCAAATTTAAGGGCTTGGCCGTAGGTCGGTCAACGGCTGATGATTCAGAAGCGACAGAAGTATTGAAACAAACAGATTGGGACGATTCCAAAATTCTACTGCCTAAAGACATAGTTGTTTTAGAAGACCCTGAAGGAACCCTAAAAGTATTGCCGGTTCAGAATTTAGAGGATAATCAGATGATTCTGGATATTGGTCCGGAAACGGCCAAGCAATTTTCGGAAATAATAAAAAAATCAAAAACGGTTATTTTCAACGGGCCGCTCGGATTAGCTGAGGTTGAAGCTTTTTCAGCCGGAACAAAAATAGTTTTAGATTCAATAATCCGTTCCGGGGCTTTTTCGGTTATTGGGGGTGGAGACACTCTGGCTTTGGTTGAAAAATTGAATTTAACAGACAGTTTTGGTTTTGTTTCCACCGGCGGCGGAGCGATGCTGGAATTTTTGGCTGGGAATAAACTGCCGGGGTTGGAGGCATTGGGATATTATGGATAATCAAAAAATTAAGAAAAATGTAGTTATTTTATATCACGCTGACTGCAGCGACGGTTTTGGCGGAGCTTTTGCGGCTTGGAAGAAATTCGGCGAGGAAGCCGATTATATTCCGATAGAACATCAGGCGCCTTTACCAGAAGATTTAAAGGGAAAACAGATTTTTTTCATTGATATTGTTCCGGACGAAACAATTCTTAAAAAAGTGATTAACGGCAATATTTCAGTTGTCGGGATTGACCACCATAAAACCAGCGAGGCCAGTATGCATTTATTTAAAGAATATTCTTTTGACAACAATCATTCCGGCGCGGTTTTAGCCTGGAAATATTTTAATCAAGAAAAATCAGTTCCCAAGCTTTTGCTTTTAATTGAAGATATGGATTTATGGAGATGGGGATATCCGGAGACTAGCCGATTTATTGCGGCCTTAGCTCTTTACGATTATGGCTTTGATAGTTGGGATAAAATATCCTCGGATATAGAAAATCCTGAAAAGTTTAAAGACTATCTTTCCAAAGGAGAAATTATAAATACTTACATCAAAAGAATCGCCAATAATTTAGTTAAGTATGCCCAAAAAGTCAATTTTGAAGGTTATCAGGTTTATGCCGCGAATGTGCACCACCCAATTAAAAGTTTTGTTGGGCCGGTTTTAAAAGAAAAATATCCGCCTTTTGCTATTACTTGGGTTCAGGAAGGCGATATAATTCACGTTTCTTTGCGGTCTGACGGTTCGGTTGATGTTTCTGAAATCGCTAAAAAATACGGGGGCGGAGGGCACAAAGCCGCGGCCGGTTTTTCTTTCCCGGCCGGCCAGCCCTTTCCATGGAAGATAATCAAATAAACCCAGCTTACAAATAATGATATATCATAAAAAGTAAGCTGGAGGAAAATTATGAATCAAAAATTTATAATACACACAGATGGAGGAGCTAGAGGAAATCCAGGCCCTGCAGCAATAGGCGTTATAATAGAAGCGCCCGCGGAGATAAAAAAATACGGCGAATATATTGGTGAAGCGACTAATAATGAGGCCGAGTATCAAGCGGTGGTTTTCGCCTTGAAAAAATTGAAGCAGTTAATCGGAAAGGAAAAATCAAAATCAGAGGCCGAGGTTGAGATTCATTTAGACAGCGAGCTTTTAGCCAGCCAGATTAATGGAGAATATAAGATTAAAGAAAAGAACTTGCAGGAGCTTTTTTTGCAAGTTTGGAACTTGAAGCAGGATTTTAAAAACGTAAGTTTCAAAAATATTCCGCGAGAAAAAAATCGGGGCGCGGATAAGCTGGTTAATCAGGCTTTGGATAAAGAGTTGTCAAGATTGGATTTATAGACAAAAAAATCGATGAGTATCGATTTTTTTGTGTTCCTTGGTAAATCTATAAGCCGAATTCTGTATTTGTGTAGTCATTTATCTGGCCCATCGATTACTTTCAGGGTCAAGCGGCACTCCCTAAACTACATAGAGTCCAGGGTACGGCCTTGCACCCGGGTAAGGATTTAGCGGACCGATATGTTGCCATACCAGTACTCGTTTCACCCCGATGCTTTAAACCCATCGCATCGGACTAAGCTTAATTTGATAAAATCAAATCTTTGGGTTTGCCTTCTTTGGAGTCGCCTCCTTGGACGTCTCTTGTCGCACCTCTATCCTTTCGGACGGCGGGCGTTACCCGCTACCATTTTAACTACTCATTTTTAAATAAGTACGTGGGTGTTCGGACTTTCCTCTCTCTGTTAAAATATATAACAGAGAGTGACTACCCGATTTGCCAAAGAACTATTATATTATAGCAAAATGAACTTAAAAGTCAAACGGTTTATTGATATAGTATTATCTCTTATTGGTTTAATCGTTTTAAGCCCTGTTTTTTTAATCATTGCCTTTTTCATCAAGTGGGATTCAGAAGGTCCAGTCTTTGTGAAATTAAGAAGAGTAAGCCAAGGGAAAGATTTTTGTTTTATAAAATTCAGGTCGATGATAAATAACGCCCACTTCCTCAACCCACAATTGCGTCTAATTAGAAATGACAGGCCAAATGCCGGCCCTTTTTGGAAGATGAAAGATGATCCGAGAATTACCAGAGTGGGTAGATTTTTGAGGAGTCATTTTTTGGACGAGCTGCCTTCTTTGATTAATGTCTTAAAGGGCGATATAAGTTTGGTTGGGCCGCGGCCGCACGAGCCGGAAGAAGTTATTCAATATAAAAATAAATATCCAGAAGTTGTTGCAGCCAAGGCAGGCATTACCTGTTTGCCTCGGCTTTATAATCCGCATCTCACTTTTGAAGAAGAAATGATAATAGAACAAAATTATTTAAAAAACCAATCCCTCTCGCTTGATTTTAAAATTTTGGTTAAAACACTCGCGAAGGTTTTTAAGGACAGGCCGGAAGGGTGAATTAGTAATGTTTAACTTTTAATACCTAAGTATAAAAAGAGCTATATGACTCCTCATCTTGAATGCACCCCAGCGAATTTTGACAAAAGACACCAACTTTGCTATAATGTAAAAGTAAGATAAAACAGCACTTTTATAAGATTTATTTGCGAAAGAGATAGCCGTAGCCAAAAGCACTTCGATAAACTCAGTGTTTCTGGCTATGGCTATCATGGTGATGGTCCTCTGGCACAACCCAAGGAGGTTGTCATGGCAAGAGTAGCACTCTGCGATATTCGTGGACTGCTCGTTGATACGATCGAGAAGCTGTCGGGCGAAGATGGTACCGAGTGGGCTGAAGAGTTCAAGCAGATTCTCCGTAAGGGAGTATCGGGTTTGCTCAGGAAGTTCACCGAAGTCATGGCCACCGGCGTCCAGAGGTTCGTCGCCAGAGACGCTTTCGGCGAGAACAACGCTGACGGCATCAAGTTCTATCTCTGGCCGAATTTCGTGAACAACTACCTCGGTAAGATCGAGGAAGACGTGAAGCCGGCGACCATCGTCATCCACCGTCTCGAGAAGGCATCGCGCAACGACAAAATCATGGCCGAGCTGGGCATTGACATCAAGACCAAGAAGGGGGTCATCAAGTTGGCCCACTTCCGCGAGATGCTCAAAGTTCAAGCCCAAGGCCAGGAAGGTCTTCTTCTTGTTAACGGTTACGCAAACATGGCGTATATCGAAGATGAGAAAGGGAAGGTCTGGGCCGTGTACGCGTACTGGTATTCGTCGTATCGCGAGTGGCGCGTCTTTGCCGACTCTGTCGAGGACCCGTGCGAGTGGTTTCAGGGCGACCGGGTTCTCTCGCAAGTATCCTAGGATCTTGGGTCTTCGGACTTTTGGTCCTTGGGTCCGCCGGGTCGGTTGGAGTTTTCAACCGACCCGTTTTCTTTTACAAAAGTTTCCAGTAAGATATATTTGGATAGTAGGCGAATCTGCCGGCGGTTACGGCTTCCGGCGGCCGAACTCCAGGCGTGCATAATGGTTTTGAATATAGGAGCCTTAAAAACGAAGATACTTGGTGCGGAATATTAGGGGAATAAGGAAAATTATATTCCGAGGGTCCCGAATTCGATACAGTCCTGAGAGCATTCAAGGGGCAGTGGCACAGAAGATATTCCGTACGATAATCTGGGCCGTGAACGCGAACTGGAATTCGTCGAATCGCGAGTGGAACGTCAATGCCAACTCTGTCGAGAACCCGAACGAGTGGAATCAGGGCAACCAGGTTCTCTCGAAAATCTCTTCGTTCAATCCGCCTTATCTATTGGCGGGTTGTTTTTTTCTGCCAGCCGCCGAGCATCCGGCCGACCTCTTCAAGTTTTATAGATAGAGCAATATACTGTTTACTATTCAATAGTTTTAGTTCCCACATTATCTGAAAAAGGAATTTTAGTATATCAAACGAGTCAGATGCTTTATTGAGATATATCAGTTTATCCGGTTTTGTTTTCCGACTCGCGATAAAAATATTCTGAATCGTTTCAATAAATAAAGATTCAATTTTAGCTCCAAGTCCGAATCTGGTCAGTTTGTCCAAATGAATCCAATAACCATGCCAAATCTTGTAAGCGGCAATAAGCTTTTGGAGTATCGGCAGAGTAAGGTTGGGGGGGGGGCGTAGAAGTCATCTTTATTATGAAGATATTATCTCACTTGAAAATATTTTGGAAGCGTGGAAAGAATTCATCAAAGACAAAAGAAAGAAAAAAGATGTCTATGAGTTCCAGTTGAATCTGATGGATAATATTTTGGAACTCCACCGAGATTTAAAGAGCTTCAAATATATTCATGGTGGTTATAAGGTATTCAAAATCAACGATCCGAAACCAAGAAACATCCATAAAGCCGATGTCAGAGACAGATTACTGCATCACGCCATTTACAGAATTTTGTATCCGTTTTTTGATAGGACGTTTATTAGTGACTCTTTTTCCTGCAGAAACTACAAAGGGACTCACAGGGCCTTAAACAGATTCAGAAGGTTTGGTTACAAGGTCAGTAAAAATAACACTAAAACCTGCTGGGTTTTAAAATGCGACATCAGGAAATTCTTTGAAAATATTAGCCAAGATATTCTAATCGGTATTTTAAAAAAGTATATTCCAGATAAAAAAGTAATCTGGCTGCTTGAAAAAGTAATCCGCAGTTTTTCTTCTGGTTTGCCCCTCGGAAATCTTACTTCCCAACTCTTAATCAATATCTATATGAATGAATTTGACCAGTTTGTGAAACATAAATTAAGGATTAAATATTATATCAGATATGCTGATGATTTTGTCATCTTTTCGGGAGATAGAAACTGGCTTGAAAGTAAAATAGAACCGATTAGGAACTTCTTATCTGACAGATTGAAATTAGAGCTTCATTCGGATAAGATTTTCATTAAAACCTTAGCTTCGGGAGTTGATTTTCTCGGCTGGGTTCATTTTCCGGACCACAGAATTCTAAGAACAACTACCAAAAGAAGAATGTTTAGAAGATTAAAAGAATCAAGAAATCAAGAAACTCTTAATTCTTATTTGGGGTTGATTAAACACGGGAACACTGGAAAGATAAAAAAGAAGATTTATTTAATTCAAAAATTATGAACCCCCACACTCACAAAGCTTATATGTTCTACGTTTATTTAATAAAAAGTAGGAAAACAGGTAATTTATACACGGGTTGTACTAGTAATTTGGTAAAAAGATTCAAAGAACATAATGAAAACAAAAACTTTTCTACGAAGAATAAAGGACCATTTGAACTTATTTACTATGAAGCATATAAAAATAAAGACGATGCTTTCAATCGCGAACATAATTTAAAGCTTCGTGCCAATGCTTTAACTGGTCTTAAAAGAAGGCTGGTTAAAAGCCTCGGCAAAGCTTTATGAGTGTGGGGGTGAAAATCGCTTTAGTCTATGATTATTTGACTCAATTCGGCGGAGGGGAAAGAGTGCTTAAAGCGTTTTGCGAAATGTTCCCGGAGGCGCCGATTTTTACTTTGATTTATGACGAGCGAGCTACTGGCGGCGCTTTTAAGAATAAAAAAATCTATACCTCTTTTTTACAAAAAATCCCGGGCGCCAAGAAACTTTTCCGCGGGTTCATTTGGCTGATGCCTTTGGCAATTGAGCAATTTGATTTGTCTGATTTTAATCTAGTAATTTCTGTTTCTCATTCTTTCGGCAAAGGCATAATCACAAAGCCAAAAACAAAACATATTTGCTATTGTCTGACTCCGACCCGCTATCTTTGGCATGATGCCGGCCTGCCCTTCAAACCGGTTTCGCAATTTCTCCTGACTTATTTAAGGGCTTGGGATTATCAAGCCGCTCAACGGCCGGATTATTTTATCGCTGATTCGGAAAACGTCCGCCAAAGAATCAAGAAATACTATAACCGCGAATCAAAAGTGATTTACCCGCCACTCTGGAGGCTGGAGACTGGAGGCGAGAAGCTGGAAGTTGAATATAAAAACTATTTTTTGATGGTCGGGCGGATGGTGCCGTATAAAAGATTTGATATAGCGATAGAGGCATTTAAAAGATTGCCGGAAGAAAAATTGTTAATTATCGGCGATGGACCGGGAAGAAAGAAGTTAGAAGTAAGAAATAAGAAATTAGGAGCTAAGAATATAAGATTTCTTGGCAAGGTTTCTGATTCAGAACTGGCAAAATATTATGCCGGCTCTAAAGCGCTGATTTTTCCGCAAGAAGAAGATTTCGGCATTGTGCCATTGGAAGCAATGGCTTCGGGCCGATCAGTGATTGCTTATCGGGCCGGCGGGGCCCTGGAAACAGTAATAGAAGGGGAGACCGGCGAATTTTTCAGCGAACAAACTCCGGAATCTTTAATGAGAAAAGTCCAGTCATTTGACGAGAAAAAATTTAACCCGCAGAAAATCAGAGAGTATTCTTTTAAGTATGACAAAGTAGAGTTTAAAAATAAGATCCAGAATTTTTTAAGCCATTTGCATAATTATAAAAAATAAGATAATATTATATAAGGAGGTGAAAGATGGGTGATATTTTCAGCTGGCCCCTGTCTTTGGCAATGAAGGCTTTCAGTTTTTTCGTCTTAGCCGCTTTCCTTTTTTTGATTGCTGGTTTAGCGGCTTGGATAAGAGACGCCCGGCCGCCGGAAGAAAAGTTAGTCGTTTTTGTCATCTGGGCTGGTCTTGCTGCCGTGTCTTTCTTCGGTTTTCTGATTTTTGGCTTGGGCTTATCTGGTTCAGCAGGAGTCGTAGTCGGCGCCTCTCTCTGGGGTTTTTTCTGGAAGCAGATTATATCGTTCTTTTTTGGAAAAGAGCCTTTGTCGCTTTAAGCGGCGAAGGCTCTATTTTATTCACAAAGGATTTATTTAAAATTTTGCTATACTAAAAGAGTGAATAGGCAAAATATCACTTTGGCTATTTTTGATGTCAGGCCGATTGATTCCAAAACTAAAAGGGTTAATTTCGAATTGATAGAAAGTTTAAGGCCGGAAATAAATCTAAAGGGGGAAAATAGAAAAAAGAAGCTTATCCCTAGTGAAGTCTCCTATTCGAATATTCTGCCCGTAAAAATAATTCCACCAGTTCTTGATGTCAAAGAAGAAGTCTTACAAGAATTACAAGCCAATCTTTCAGAGGGCATTGATTTTAATAAAGAAATTGAGCTATTCGGCGGCAGATTAGTAGATTCTCCAACTCGAATTCGGCCGAAATTGTCCTACTTGATATTTAAAAAGGATAAAAAGCCTGATTCCGATTATCTTACTCAAGATAGTGAAAATTTAGATAAATTTAGAAAAGAATTTTCAAAGATATTTTCTGATTATCCGAAAGAAACCAAAGTCAATGGAGAGATAAAATTGATTTCGCCGCCTCCTTATCTGCCTTGGGGACCCGAAATAAATGTCAAAGAATCCAGGCCAGTTTTAAGTCTTTCACCGGCGGCCAGAGAATTAGATGCGGTGCTGGATACTTTTAGTAAAGCAGTAAAAAGCGAGCCAGCGCCCATTCCCTATAAGGCAGTTGAGGAGAAATCTTCAAAAGCCCTGATTTATTTTGCTTTAAGCGTGGCCTCTGTTTTTATTTTAACCTTTTTGTCGGTTGAATCTTTGAATTTAAAAAACAGCATTCTCCAGAGAAGCAATCAGGCTTACATAAATTTGAACTCGGTTCAGGGTAATCTTTCCGAGTTCAATTTTTCCGGAGCGGCCAGTTCTTTTGCTTTAGCCGCAAGGAATTTTGAATTGATGCATGAGGATTTGAAAAAAGCCGGATCCGTTTTCAACGTTTTGGATAAAGTGACTCTTGGCGGGACCTCAAATGTTTCAAGTCTTCTTAAAGCCGGCGAGCTTATTTCCGGAGCCGCGGTCCAGCTCGCCGCCGCCTTAGAAAAAATTTCGGATGTGAATTTGATTTCAGTCATTCAATTCGATGCAAAAAATAACACGGAAACGAATATTTTGGAAGTTCTAAGGCAGTTTCGGATCAATTTGATCCAGGCATCTAGAAACTTAAATGAAGCCGATGCGTTAATTTCAAATTCAGATACGAGTTTAATCCCAGAGTCTGAAAGGAAAAGATTTGAAGAATTAAAGTTAAGTCTCTCGGAATTCAACGGTTTTATTGAAAAAGCGGTCCGTTACTCGGATGCTTTAATGTTTATGCTCGGCCAGTCCGGCCCTCAAAGATATATTGTTTTGTTCCAGAACACTTCCGAATTAAGGCCGACCGGAGGCTTCCCCGGTTCTTATGCTTTAATAGAGTTTAACAAAGGAACGATGGAAAAGTTTTTTGTCGACGATATTTACAATCCCGACGGCCAGATGAAGGAAAAAATAATTCCGCCCCGGCCTTTACAAAAAATCACGCCTAACTGGGGTATGCGCGACGCCAATTGGTTCAGCGATTTTCCGGCTTCAGCCAAAAAAGTCGCCGAATTTTACTATAAAGATACCGGTATTTTAGTTGACGGAGTGATGGCGGTAAATGTTGATTTGATCCCCGAAATTCTGAAAATAACCGGTCCGATTGAGATGACTGACTATGGAATTGTTTTAGACTCTGAAAATTTCATCTTCGAAATTCAAAAAGAAGTTGAATATGAGAGGAGCAAAGGCGATGGCCAGCCCAAAAGAATTTTAGTTGATTTTGGGCCTAAGCTTTTAGAAAAACTATCAAGTTTAAGCCGCGATGACTGGATGAAAGTTTTTGCGGTTTTAGTGGCCGGACTTGAGAAAAAGGATATTTTAGGCTATTTTGCCGAGCCCCGGCTCGAGAATCTAGCTTTGGAGAATGGCTTTGCCGGAGAAATAAAAGAGGCCCAAAACTTTGATTATTTAATGATTGCTCATTCAAATATCATGGGTTCTAAGACCGACGCCGTAATTGATAATTTTGTTTCGTTGAATATAGAGAAATCGGAAAATGGCTTGGATCATACTTTGAAAATTGAAAGAAGGCATAACGGCGGCAATTTTGGTTTTTACAATAAGAAAAATAACGATTACGTGAGGGTCCTTTTGCCTGATGGTGCTGAATTGATTGAGGTAAGCGGGAATGATTCGTTTGAATCCAATCCTTTATTGGATTATCGACAAAATGGTTTTGTTTTTGATCCTGATTTAGAAAGGTATGAATCAAGAATCCAAAAAACAGGCAGTATAGAAATTTTAAGCGAAGCCGGTAAAAAAGTTTTTGCCTTTTGGATGATTGTCGAACCGGGGCAGGCCAAGACAGTTAAAATAAAATACAAGACCCCAAATTCAGACAGTATCTATATTCAAAAACAACCGGGCCTGAAGAGTAAATTCACTTTGATTCTCAACGGCAAAATTTTATTTGACGAAAGCCACTCTTTTGATAAGAATATTGTTCTGGAGTGATAAGTACCAGAAATTTTGTCATCATCGCTCACATAGACGCAGGCAAGTCCACTTTGGCGGATCGGTTTTTGGAATTAACCGGAACAATTGAAAAAAGAAAGATGCAGGAGCAGTTTTTGGATATGCATCCTTTAGAAAGAGAACGGGGGATTACGATTAAACTTCAGCCGGTAAGGATGAATTATGGTGATTATATTCTGAATTTGATTGATACTCCGGGCCATGTTGATTTTTATTATGAGGTTTCGCGATCTTTGGCTGCAGTTGAAGGAGCCATTCTTTTAATAGATGCCACTAAAGGAATTCAGGCCCAGACCCTTTCAAACTATAATTTTGCCCTTAGGCAGGGCCTTACAATAATTCCAGTTATAAATAAAATTGACTTGCCTAACGCTCAAGTGGAAAAAATTGAAGAAGAAGTGATAAATTTAACCGGAGCAAAAAGAGAAGATATTTTTAAGATTTCAGCCAAAATAGGGACTGGGATTGAAGATGTTTTGAGAGCGGTGATAGAAAGAGTGCCGCCGCCGCGCTCAGCGCGGCTGTCTGGGACGCTAAGCGTCCCGCCCAAAGGGAAGGCCGAGTCTCTCCAAGCTCTTATTTTTGATTCAAAATTTGATACTTATAAAGGAATAATTGCCTATGTCAGAATTTTTAGCGGTAAGGTTAAGACTGGAGATAAAATTAAATTTGCAGTTCAAAATCAAATTGCCGAAGCAATTGAAGTTGGTTATTTTAAACCGAATTTGGAAAAATCAGGAAGCTTGAATGATGGTGAAATCGGCTATATCGCTACTGGTTTGAAAGATATTTCTAGAGTCAGGGTTGGCGACACGATTATTTTAGCCGATTCTGACGCTTCAGCTTTGCCGGGCTATGAAGAGCCGAATCCTTTTGTTTTTGCCAGTTTGTATCCCCGCAATGCCAACGATTTCAGTTATCTTAGGGAATCTTTGGAAAAGTTAAAGCTTCAGGATTCTTCTTTGCGTTTTGAGCCGGAGCATTCCGATGCTTTGGGTCCGGGTTTCCGGTGCGGATTTCTAGGGATGCTTCATGCTGAAATTGTTTCAGAGCGGCTGAAAAGGGATTTTAGTTTGGATTTAATTATTACTTCGCCCTCGGTTGAGTACGAAGTAAAATTAAAAAGTAAAAATGACCCATCCGATAAAACTCAGGGTCATCCTGAGCGAAGTCGAACGGATGAAAAATTAAAAATTAAGTCTGCTTCGAAACTTCCGGATCCAAGTCAGATAGATATAATTTTAGAGCCGATGGTGGAAATTGAAATTTTGAGTCCAACCCAATACTTAGGGCAGATAATGAAACTGATGCCGGATTATCGGGCTCAGTATATTGAAACAAGTTATTTGAGTTCTGAAACCATTATTTTAAAATACCACGTGCCTTTAGCCGAAATAATTATTGATTTTTATGACAAATTAAAAAGTATCAGCTCTGGTTTTGCTTCGATGAATTATAAATTTACCGATTTTAAAGAATCTGACTTAGTTAAGTTAGATATTTTGATTGGTGGTGAGCCCGTCGAACCATTTTCGCGGATTGTGCCTCGTGAGAATTCTTATCAGGAAGGAAAAAGAGTGGTTGAAAAATTAAAAGAGATAATGCCGCCGCAATTATTCACTTTGGCTTTGCAGGCGGCGATTGGGGGTAAAATTATTGCGCGGGAAACGATTAATGCCCGCCGAAAAGACGTAACCGGTTATCTCTATGGCGGCGATGTGACCAGAAAGATGAAGCTTTTGAAGAAACAGAAACGCGGCAAGGAGCGGCTCAAAGAAAGTGGTCGCGTGGAAATTCCGCAAGAGGTTTATTTGGAGATACTTAAGAAATGATTAACTGCAAACTCCGGTGATTTCACCGCAGTTGCGGCAGAGGAGGCAAGTACCGGCCCGGTACATAATAAATCCGCATTTAGAGCAGAGAGGATTTTCAGTTGTTTCAGATAGAGCCAAAGCTGGTTGGATATCTGGCTCTGATTCTGTTTGTTCTGTAAATTTAGCCATTATAGTTTCAAGGCCATTGTTGTTAAGGGCACTTGGCAGACCATTTTTTGTAACTGATTCAGTTTTTTCGTTTCTGGCATCGCCATCACGCTGAGCGTGACTACTGGAGACGTTTAGCGTCCCGTTTCCGGGAGCGGGCGTCCCGAAAACTTCAACTTTTTCTTCGTCGGTCAAAAACTTCGCGCCCAGATATTTAAAAATATAATCAACAATTGAACTGGCAAATGGAATATCTTTGTTGGCGGTCATACCCATCGGTTCAAAGCGCATATCTTTTAGTTTTTTAACCAGAACTTTGAGCGGAATGCCGTATTGCAAGGATACTGAAGTCAGGACCGCAATCGTGTCCATTAAGCCGGCCATGGTTGAACCTTCTTTAGCCATATTGATGAATGTTTCGCCGACTTTGTAATCTTCCGGGTAAAGCCCGACATTGATGTAGCCTTCGTGGCCGGTGATGGAAAATTTGTGATGTATTGCCGGCCGTTCATTGGGCAGGTAGCGCCGGATTAATTTCGGCAGTTTTATCTTCTTTTCTTCCTTTTCGGTGTTTAATGGTTGGACTGTTTTGGAGCCGTCCCGGTAAAAAGCCACAGCCTTGATCCTCAGTCTCCAGGCCTCGATAAAAGCATTAAAGATTTCTTCTTTGGTTGATTCGCGAGGCAGATTTACGGTTTTTGAAATTGCGCCGCTCACAAAGGGCTGGACCGCCCCCATCATTTTTAAATGGCCCATATAACTTATAGTTCTTGTTCCTTTAGCGGCCTTGAAAGAACAGTCAAAGACCGGCAGGTGTTCGTTTTTAATATGCGGCGCTCCTTCAATGGTGTCATTCCGGTCAATATAATCGGTTATTTCTTTTATTTGTTCATCGGTGTAATTGAGTTTCTTTAAAGCTCGCGAAACTTGGTTATTCACTAGTTTCAAAACTCCGCCGCCGACTAATTTTTTGTATTTAATCAAAGCCAACTCCGGTTCAATGCCAGTGGTATCGCAGTCCATCATAAAAGCTATAGTGCCAGTGGGAGCAATGACGCTTACTTGAGAATTTCGATAGCCGAATTCATGGCCGTAAGCCAAAGCTTCATCCCAGGATCTTTGAGCTTCTTTAAGGAGTTCTTTTTGTTCGACTAAATTTTCATCAATCTTATAAGCCTCGTCGCGATGCATTTTAATTACGTTTAGCATCGGTTCTCTATTAATGGGATAGCCGTTGAAAGGCCCCTTATGTTTAGCTATTTCAGCCGAGAATTTGTATGCTTTGCCATTATATAGAGCCGAGATCGCTCCGGCCATAGCCCGACCCTTGTCAGAATCATAAGGCAGGCCTTGGGCCATTAAAAGGGAACCAAGGTTGGCAAAACCAAGACCGAGCTGGCGGAAATTCTTGGTATTTTGAGTGATTTTTTCGGTTGGGTAAGAAGAATTATCTACTAAAATATCCTGAGCCAGAATCATTACATCAACCGCTTTTTTGAAAAGTTCGGTATCAAAATCTTCGTCATCTTTTAAGAATTTTAGAAGATTGAGCGAAGCTAAGTTACATGCAGAATTATCTATACTCATATATTCACTACATGGATTTGAGGCATTTATTCTACTTGTATTTGGAAGCGTGTGCCATCGATTTATTGTCGTATCATATTGCATTCCCGGATCAGCCGAGTGCCAAGCTGCGTCGGCGCACCATTCAAGCACTTGTCTGGCTTTTACTTTTTCCAAACTCTCGCCGTCTTTCACCGCTTTTAAATCCCAATCTTCATCATTCAAAACTTTTTCCATAAACTCATCAGTAACTCTGACGGAATTGTTTGCATTCTGGAAAGGCAGAGTGGTATAGATTGAAAAAAGCTTGCCTTCTATTGAAGTGTCATACTTTCCGGTCTGGGCCAGCACCCGCGACATTTCTTCCATAATGCGTTTGCAGTAAATGAAGTCTTTGATGTCAGGATGGTCGGCATTGAGTACTACCATCTTGGCGGCGCGCCTTGTCCGGCCGCCTGACTTGATTGAATTGGCCACACCATCCGCTCCTTGCATAAAAGAAACCGGGCCAGAAGCAGTTCCGCCTTTAGATAAAGATTCTTTTGAAGAACGTAGATTGGAAATATTTATTCCTGAACCAGAACCATTTTTGAAAATTTTCCCTTCAACTGCATACCAGTCATGAAGAATTGAATCCATGTCATCTTCAACCGAAAGGATAAAACAGGCCGAGGCCTGAAAGTTTTCAATTACGCCGACATTGAACCAGACCGGACTATTAAAAGAAGCGTATTGATTAACTAATAACCATTTCAAGTCGTTTTCAAAATTCTGGGTGTTTTCGGCTGAATCAAAGTAGCCATCTTTTAAGCCTAAGCTGGAAATTGTTTTAGCCACCCGGCTGACTAGTTGTTTAACCGAATTTTCTCTTTCCGGAGAATTTTTTTTGCCGGAAAAATATTTTGAAGCGACAATGTCAATCGCAGTCTGGGACCAAAAATCAGGAACCTCAACATTTTTCTGTTCAAAAATAATTCGGCCGTCTGATGAGCCGATTTTAGCGTCTCTCTTAACCCAGTTTATTTGGTCAAAGGGATCGCCTTGGGCGAATTTTGGTTGCCAGTTAAAAGCCACAATTTAGTATTCAAATAAAAATACAAACCTAACCCAATTTTAAGTTTTTGGGATGACGGGGTCAATGTTTATAACCTTAATATTCAACGCCTCGCTTTACCGGTCCAAATTTATATTTGATTTCCTTCATTTCTGTGGCGATGTCGGCTAGGTATATGAATTTTTGGGGCGCGTTTCGGCCGGTAAGAATGATGTCAGTGCCTTGGGGCGCCTTTTTGAGTATTTTTAAGATATCGTTTTCAGAAATCAGTTTCAAACTGATGGCGACATTGACTTCGTCTAAAATTACAAGATCATATTTTTTGCTCAAAATTATTTTTTCAGCGAGCTTCAGAGTTTTTTGAGCCGCTTTTTTGTGGACTGAACGCGGAAGCCGGTCACCCATGATGCCGACAAAGCCTTTACCGCCTTTGATTATTTGAAAATTATAGAATTTTTTTAATTCTTCTGTTAATTTTTTATTTTTGCTTTGTAATTTTGATTTTTGATTTTTAATTTTTGATATCAGGTAATCTTCTCCCGATACCCATGGTCCCTTGATGAACTGGATCATTATAACTTTCTTGCCTTCGCCCAAAGCCCGGATGGCCTGGCCCAAAGCCGCAGTAGTCTTACCTTTGCCGTTACCGGTATAAACGATAATCATAAATGTTTGTTCAGGGAAACCGGCCCGCAACACCAATTTCTTCTCTGAATTTTTTAGACAAATAATCTTCAGAGAGTTGTGTAGGTTGAGGATAGAGTATGTTTTTCGGGAAATTTAGGAGGCCGAAGTAGCACGGTAAGTCAAGATTGTTTAACGAAATCATGAAGTGATTTCTAGTCTTGACTTTACGAGGCCGTATGTACAGCGAGTCCCGCTCGCTGGGTGGGACGAGCGATTCCCGAAGACATATACCGAGGGTAGCTTTTCGCGGAGTGACTATACCCGATTAAGGCTTTCGTTTTATTTCATTTTTTTCCGAATGAAGGCGGGGATGTCGTATTTGTCTTCTTCTTTTTCCAAGTCGTCGATGAATTTTCTTTGAGTTTGGACCCTCTCGCCTTTTTCTTGGCTGGCGTCTTCTTTCCCGAAAACTCCAAATCCGCCTATTTTTTTACCGAATTGGGCTTCGCTATTAAAGCCGGTGGCAATGACTGTTACTTTTATCTCGCCTTTTTTCAAGGAGTTATCCTGAGTGGCGCCGAAAATTACTCGGGCTTCAGGGTCAATTGATTCGGTGATTATTTTTGCGGCGTCGTTTATCTCGGACATAGTCAGATCCGGCCCGCCGGTGACATTGAATAAAACCCCCTTGGCGCCGTCAATGGAAACTTCTAAAAGCGGCGAGTTAATGGCTGTTTTAGCTGCTTCAGCCGCCCGGTCTTCACCGGTGGCCCGGCCGATACCCATCAGAGCCGAGCCGGCGTTTTGCATTATTGCCTGGACATCGGCGAAATCGACATTGACAACGCCCGGCATAGTGATTAAATCAGAAATTCCTTGTACTCCTTGGCGCAAAACTTCATCTACGATTTTAAAGGCGTCAATTAATCCGGTCCGCTTTTCAATTATTGAAAGAAGGCGGTCATTGGGAATAGTGATTAAAGCATCAACCCGGTCTTTTAATTTGTTCCAGCCCTCTTCGGCGATTCTGGATCTTTGAGCCCCTTCAAAAGAGAAAGGCTTGGTGACTACTCCGACAGTAAGAATACCGGCGTTTTTAGCCACTTCGGCCACAATCGGGCCGGCTCCTGAACCGGTTCCGCCGCCAAGGCCGAAAGTGATGAAAACCATATCCGAACCTTTGATGGCTTCCTGTATTTCGTCCCGGGTTTCTTCGGCCGCCTGCCGGCCGACTTCGGCATTCATTCCGGCGCCAAGCCCTTTGGTCAGGTTTTTGCCGATGTGGATTTTGATTGGCGCGTTTGAAACATGGAGATGCTGGGCATCGGTATTGATGCCAATGAATTCAACGCCGTGGATTTTTTCGGTTATCATTCTCTGGATAGCATTATTCCCGGAACCGCCGATTCCGATGACTTTTATTCGGGCAAATGTTTCAAATGGAGGTTTTATTTGGGCCATAATTGTCTATGAGCGCAGCGAATAGCTGCAATTATGAGCATCCGCCGACCGCGTGCCGCCATAGCTGGCTTCAGCGGTGGTGCAAGCTTTAGCGAAGGCGGAAGTCGTATTAAATTTAGCTATTACCTAGCATGGGCAGTAAATCGTGTCAACACCCGTCAAATTCAAGGTAAAAATATGCGGAACCAGTCTTTGAGCTTCTTGAAAGTTTTTTGAGAGTTGAAGTTTTCAAAAATTCCTTTTTCTTTGTTTTGAAATTCTTTTTCAATGCCCCACAAAACCAGCCCGGCGGCCGAGGCCCAGGAGGGGTCATTGATTTTACTGGAGAGACCGTCGAATTCATACGAAGAAATTTTTCTGACCGGCAGTTTAAGTTTTTCTTTCAAATATTCTGTGAAGCCCGTGAGCTTGGCTCCGCCACCCGATAAAATCAATCCGCCGGCCAACATTTTCAAACGATTTATTTTTTTAAGCTCGTCAGAAACCATTTCGACGATTTCAGAAGCCCGGTCTGATATCACTTCACCGATAAGTTTTTTGGAGACTATGAAATTTTCTTCTTCGGTCAAATCCGAAAGATCAAGGTTATCTTTTTTGCCAGTCCCGACATTGCCTACGTAGCCGTATTCCAGTTTTACTTTTTCGGCGTTGTCCAGAGAGGCTTTAATGGCGATGGCTAGATCATTGGTGATGTTTTTCGAGCCGATCGGCAAGGCGGCCGCGTGAATCAATTCTCCTTCTTCAAACACGGCTAAATGACAGAGCCCGCCGCCCAAATCCAGTGATAAAGCTCCGTGTTCTTTTACCCTTTTGTTTAAGGTTGCTTTGGCCGAAGCCAGAGGAGAGTAGACGAATTCGGCCACTTCGATGTCATTTTCATTAACTGCTTTGGCTAGACCCTTTAAGTACGGAGTCAGGGCATCGATTATCATTACGTCGGCTTCAAGGCGGATCCCGGTCATCCCAGCCGGGTTTTTAAGAAATTCCTGGCCGTCGACAATGAATCTCTTGGGAATTTTATGGATTATTTCGCGGTTGGGCGGCAAACTGATAGTTGAAGCGGCATCCAAGACCCTTTGGATGTCGTGCTCCGAAATTTCATTGTCGGCCCGCGAAACGGCGATAACCCCGCGGGATACCTGATTCCTTATATGGGGGCCCGAGATTGATATATAGGCTTTTTTAATTTTAATTCCGGCCGAGCTCTGGGCTTCAATTACCGAACTTTTTATATCTTCTTTGGCTTCGGCCATATCAACTATTACTCCGCGTCTCAAACCGTTTGACGGACTTAAACCCAGACCCAAAATCTGGGGTCTCGCCAATCCTTCCTTAAATTCGGCAATCAGGGTTTTTACGGCTGAATTGCCGATGTCTATTCCGGCGATAATGTTTTTAGAAGCCATTTATTTATTGTGGTTCAGGGGCGTATTCAAGCAAAATCTCAATTTCGTTTTTTTCTTTTTGGGCCAGTTCATACCGATCGCCTTTTTCGTAAAGTTCAATCGCCTGTTTTCTTTTTTTTATTTCCGATTTGATGACTTGAGCTATTTCTTCATCGGCCAGTTCAGATGCTTTTTGAAGTTCTTCAATTGATAATTCCGGCCGCTTTTTGGCTTCAGTCGTTCTTTTTTCAATTTCTTTGTTGTGGACGGCAGAGAGGAGAGAACTCAAAACTACCCGTTTCAAATCCTCACGGGCTTTAAGAGCCGAATTTAAATCTTGCCGTAGCTTTTCTTTGAGAGGCATAATTTACTACAAACATACTATAGAAACCCATTGCTCGGCAATACCAATTTCTTTATTGAGACTAGGCAAGCTGGCCGTTTTCTTTTGTAAAAAATATACAGCCCTAGGATAAATACTTTTTAGAATACTCGCTTCCGCGAGTATATGTTTGCCTTTCTGGGCAAACGCCGGGGCATTTTTACGGCAAGCCGGTACGCTTGCCTAAAATGCCCGTTTTAGCAAAATTCAATTTGCTAAAACCCAAACTTTTCTTTGATCTTTTTCTTTTCCCGGTTAAAAATATCTTCGCTGTATTTGCCCTGTTTCTCCAGTCTTCTTCTTAATTCTTTCAAGGCCTCTCTCATTATTGCTCTTTGCTTGATTTGCCTTTCCGACGGCCGGCGATAGTTATAGAGTCTTGACTTGGCTTTTTCAATAATTTTGCCGGCTTGAACAGCGCGCGAAAACCGCCTGATCAAGGATGGAATGGTTTCTTTTGGTTTTCGATATACTTCGGCACACATACTATTTAACTAATTTTGGGCCTAATCTTTTTCCGCCCAATAAATGAATATGGAAGTGGGGGACTAGTTTGCCGCCGTATTCGCCTTCATTTATTATTATGCGATATCCTTTGTCGGCAATGCTGGTTTGGTGAGCGACTTTGTGGGCGATAATAAGGGATCGGCCAAGCAAAGCCGAATCGCTCTCCATAAAATCTTCAAGCGAATCATAGTGCTTTTTCGGGATTATAAGCAAATGCACCGGCGCCTGGGGATTTATATCTTTAATTACCAGAAAATCATCGTCTTTGTAAATGATTTCGGCTGGCAGTTCTCCTTTTATAATTTTGCAGAAGACATCTGATATCATGCCAATGTTATCTACGAGCGAAGCGAGTAACGATAACATTTAGCACCGAGCACATAAATTTGACGGGCGACTTGGTCGCAAGTAGTACATAAAGCACTTGTCAAATTTATGTGCTCGGTAACTTTTGTTACCGCTCATCTTGTTCGCGAACAAAACTTATTTTTCTTTCAATCTTTTTTTTATCGCTTCAACGATTCCGTCAAGAGGCAAAGTTTCCTGGACCGACGACTCCATGTCCCGCAGGATAATATTTCCGTCCAGAGCTTCTCTTTGGCCCAGAATCAGGGTGAATCTTGTTCCGAGCCGGTTAGCGATCCTTAATTGGGATTTAATGCTGTCCCGGGTTAAAGAAGCTTTGAGCGGGATCCCGGCTTTGCGAAAATGTTCGAATAAAATCAGGCTTCTTTTTTTGGCCAAATCGCCGAGCTGGGCTAAAAATATCTTCGGCTCCGGTCTGGTTTTTGGAACCTTAATCCCTTTCTTTTTTAACAAGTCAATCAGCCGTTCGAGGCCTATGGCCCATCCGGCTGCTTCGGTTTTTTGGCTTCCGAGCTCTTCCGCCAAATAATCATATCTTCCGCCGGCGGCAAGCTGGATTGAATCGCCGTTTTCTTCCAGCCAGATTTCAAAAACGGTCCGGGTGTAATAATCGAGGCCCCTTACTAGATATGGGTTCAATATGTAAGGCACCTGGGCTTCTTCCAGAAATTCGAGGACATTTTTAAAATGAAGTTTACAATCATCGTCTAAGAAGTCGAAAATTTGGGGGGCCTTGGCTGAAATTTCTTTGCATTCGGTTTGAATGCAGTCGAGCATCCTTAAGACATTTTTTTTGAATTTGGCCCGGCAGGGGGCGCAGACTTTTTTTAGTTTGTTTTTAAAGTAGTCTTTGAGAGCCTTTTTATAATCGGGCCGGCAGTTTCTGTCTCCCAAGCTGTTAATTTTCAAAGTCACTTCGTTTTTCAGGTCGAGTTCTTCAAAAATTTTCCAGAGAATAAAAATAAGTTCTGCGTCGGCCGAGAAACTGGCTTCACCGAACTGCTCGGCTCCGATGTGCCAAAACTCTCTATACCGGCCGGCTTGAGGTTGTTCGTGCCGGAACATCGGTTCAAAGTAATAAAGCTTGACCGGCTGGGGAAGCGATCTCATCCCGTGTTCAATATAGGCTCTGGCCACGGGAGCGGTGCCTTCGGGCCGCATCGTTACCGGATCGCCGCCTCTGGTTTTGAAAGAAAACATTTCTTTTTCAACGATGTCGGTGCCTTCCCCGACGCCCCGTTCAAAAAGTTCGGTTTCTTCAAGGACCGGAGTTTCAATCCTTTCATAATCGTAGCCTTCAAGAATGGTTTTGGCTTTTTTGAAAACAAATTCCCGCCAAGGCTGGTCTTCCGGTAAAATATCGTGCATGCCTTTGACTGATTGGATCTGTTTTCCTTTAGACATTTTGTGTTAAAATAAGAGTAAAGTATAAAAAGCCACCATACTTATCGCAACCATTATGGCGATGATGATAGTCAGGATTCTTAATAGCCTTTTATTTCTAAACATAGAAAAATTTAACCGCTTCAATAATAACCTAAACTGTGTTTAATCGTCAATTATTTTTTGTTTTGGTTTTGATTTTCATCGCCGGTTTTTTGATTTGGCTGATAGTAAAAGATTTCCCCGAAAAGATTGAAACCGGGAAACAGCTCGGAGATTTGAAAAGCAAAATTGAAGCCTTGAAAAAAGAAGAGGAGAGGCAAAGAAGCTTGGCCGAGTATCTGAATTCCGAAAGCTATCTGGAAAAGCAGGCCCGGATAAGGCTGAATCTGAAAAAAGAAGGCGAGGAAGTCGTCTTTATCTATCGGAAAAACGAGGAGCCGGTCGAAGGGAGTGTGGAGAATAAAAACGAAAATCCGTTCTTGTTAAAGATCAAAGATTTGCTTAATATCTTTTTACTGCGGGATTAGCATAGTGGTAATGCGCTTGCTTCCCAAGCAAGATACGCGAGTTCAATCCTCGTATCCCGCTTTGCCGATGTAGCTTAGTGGCAAAGCAACGGTTTTGTAAACCGTATACGAGTGTTCGATTCACTCCATCGGCTCACTTGACTAGATAGATTTCTTTTGTTATTATCTTAATTTGTTTTTTGTTCATTTCTGTCGCCAACTTTCAGAGGAGGATGTGTGACTGTTCAACAGCCAAGAATGGAAGTTCGTCGAGCAATGGAAGCTCTGGGCATTTCGGAGGTACCTCAAGAGTCGTCCCCTTGGTTCCCAGCCTTGGGAAATGGATGGGTTTGGAGGCAGGACTTGAAGTGTCGCCAGTGCCAGGGGCCGATGGCCGAGAAGGTATTTGGCAGAGATCGCCTTCTCCGCTGTCCTCTCTGCAACCGGTGACTGCTTTTCATACTTGCCGGCTCTTACCCAAAAGAGCCACCCGAGGCCTCGTCGTCCCAGCGCGCGGCCTCTTTTCTTTTACATTAAGGATTTGTATAATTTCTTATGATGGAAAGTTATGAGGAAAAACTAGATATTCTGAAGGAAAAGCTCCGAGGAATTCGAGAGTGGCTTTGACGTTGCTGGAAGCGAAGAAAAAATCGCCAGCCTTGAAAAAGAAATAGAAAATCCGGAATTCTGGAAAGACAAGGATTCAGCGGCCAGAAAAATAAAAGAACTTTCAGAATTGAAAGAAAAGATCAGGGAGATTAATAGTTTAAATGAAAAACTGGACATGATGAGTGAGCTGGAACAAAGCGAGGAAGCGAAAGAGGCATTTGATAAAATCGAAAAGAAAGTAAAGTTACTTGAAAAACAAAGCCGATTCAGCGGGCCGCATGACAAGAGCGGCGCCATATTGAACGTGTATTCCGGAGCCGGCGGAGTTGACGCCCAGGACTGGGCCGGCATGCTTTTAAAAATGTATCAGAAATTCAGCGACGGCCGAGGCTGGGATTGGAAAGTTTTAGACGAGTCTTTCGGGGAGCAAAGAGGAATAAAAAGCGCGTCATTGGAAATTTCCGGTTCTTACGTTTACGGCTATTTGAAAAACGAAAGCGGAGTCCATCGTTTGGTCAGAGTTTCGCCGTTTTCGGCCAAAGGCCTTCGCCATACTTCATTCGCCTTGGTTGAGGTTCTGCCGGAGATAAAAGAAAACGAGGCGGTAAAAATTGAGCCGGTTGATTTAAAAATTGAGACCTTCAAGTCTTCCGGGCCGGGCGGACAGCACATGCAAAAGACCGAGAGCGCTATCAGGATCACTCATAAGCCGACCGGCTTAGCGGTTTCGGTTCAGTCCGAGCGTTCCCAGAGTCAAAATCGCCAAAAAGCGATGCAGATTCTGGAATCCAGATTGGTTAAAAAAATGGAAGAAGCCAAAGTGAAAAAAATTTCAGAACTGAAGCCGGAATTGGCGAGCGGCATTGAATGGGGGAACCAAATTCGTTCCTATGTTTTGAATCCGTATAAAATGGTGAAAGACCACCGCACCGGAGTTGAGACGACGCAGATAGATAAAGTATTGGAAGGAAATCTAGATATGTTTATCGAATAATGATAGTCTTCGAAAAAGTCACAAAAGAATATAATGGGATGCTAAGCGTCCCAAATGGCCACGCTAAGCGTGGCGGTAATCATAATATCTTCCGGGCTTTGGATAAAATAGATTTTGAAATCAAAGACGGCGAGTTTGTTTCCATTATTGGGCCGTCCGGCGCCGGCAAATCCACTTTGCTTAAAATGCTGATTCGGGAAGAAGCGCCGACTCAAGGCAAGGTATTGGTTGATGAAATTAATGTGGCTGATCTGGCGGACGGCCAGATTCCGTTTCTCCGCCGGAAAATTGGGACTATTTTTCAGGATTTCAAACTCCTTTCCAACAAAACCGCCAAGGAGAACGTTGCCTTTGCTTTGGAAGTGATCGGAGTCGGGCCAGATCAGATTGAAGACGATGTATCCAAGGTTTTGCGGATTGTCGGAATGGAGGAGAAGAACCAAAATTTTCCTCACCAGCTTTCAGGAGGAGAAAAGCAGAGAATCGCCGTTGCCCGGGCCTTGGTCCACCGGCCCAAAATTCTTTTAGCTGACGAGCCGACCGGCAATCTTGATTTGTTAAATACTTACGACGTTATAAAATTATTAATGAAGATTAACGAATTCGGGACAACCGTAGTTTTGGCTTCCCATAATCGCGAGGTGGTCAATTCGGCTGGCCGGCGAGTTATTACTATGGATAAAGGCAAGGTTGTAAAAGACCAAGAACAAGGGAAATACACTATATAAATGTTTGAGTAGCTCTCCTTCGCTAAAGCTTCGGAGGAGCACTTCTTCGCTTAATGAAGAAATGCTTGCACTTCGAAGCTTCGAAGGAGCGAAGAAGTGGAATTCAATAAACAAAATTTAATCAGAGTGATTGAGTCGGGTTGGATGAATTTTAAACGTAATTCGTGGTTGGCTTTTGGCACAGTCGGAATAATGGTTTTAGCCCTTTTGATTTTCGCCGGCCTAGTTGCTTTCAACGTTATTTCGCGGACCGCTATTGCTTCTCTTGAGGAGAAAGTCGATGTCACCGCCTATTTGAAAACCGGTGTTTCAGACGGCGAAGCCCGGGACGCCGCTAAAAGAATCGGCGAGATTTCCGGTATTTCTTATGTCAATTATATTTCCCGAGACCAGGCCTTGGAAGATTTTAAAAAACGCCATGAAGGCGAGGAACTGATTCAGCAGGCCATTTTGGAGCTTGGAGAAAACCCGCTTCAGGCTTCTTTGGAAATAAAAGCGGAGGACTCAAGGGAGTATGCCAGCTTGGTCAGCTTTCTTGAAAAAAGCTCTTTTAGGAGTCTGATCGACAAAATCGATTTTTACGAGAATCAGACCGTGATCGGCCGGATTCAAAAAATTTCTTCGGGTTTAAGGGTCGGCGGAATTTTGGTGACTTTGGTTCTTTCTCTTATCGCCGTTTTGATTACTTTTAACACGGTTCGGCTGACCATTTACAGCCAGAAGCAGGAGATTGAGATTATGCGCTTGGTCGGCGCCTCAAACTGGCATATCCGGGGGCCATACGTTGTTGAAGGGGCGATCTATGGAATCATTGCCGGGTTTGCGGTCTTGATTATTTTTTATCCGGTCGTTTATTTAGCCTCGCCCAGAATCCAGGCTTTCATTCCTTCGGTTAATCTGACAGCTTATTTCACCGGCTTTTTCGGCCAGATGTTGATTCTGGTTTTTGGCTTGGGTATTGCTTTGGGGGTTATCTCAAGTTTTATTGCGGTGAGAAGATATCTTAAAATATAAATTTTCTAATCATCCCTTGAAATTTTTACAGAAAACGCATAGAATAAAATCAAGAAGATGGATAAAAATATGAAAAGAGAAAATTTATTCATTATGACAAGCAGAACGATGTTCTGTGCGTTAAGGATTTATCTTTGAAAATGTGTCTTTATTGGTTTAGGATTAACAAAATTGCCGGGTGGTGTAATTTCGGTAACACGTTTGGCTCTGAACCAAAAGATTCCAGGTTCGATCCCTGGCCCGGCAGCATTTGACACTACATTACATTATGTGGTATACTTAAGTAATCTAAAATAAGGAGGAGTGGGAATGCGAAAACAGAATTTGTTCTTTCATTCTGATCCGAAAGTGCACAAAGCAAGTTATCTTGAAGGGAGTTCAATCAATGGAAGATTCTTCGTAGTTGCCGAGGTAACCTCGTCACACAGAAATAAGAAACGAGAAGTCTATCTTCACAAAGACGGTCTGTGGCGGAAAGGAACCAGTACCTGGCGAAGAACAGGGCTCGAGAGAACAGGTGTTTTTGATACTCGAGCTGAAGCTGAATTGGCTCTTGAGTATGCAAGGAAACACATAGTGCCCGCCAGCAGGAAACCTGTTTAGGCGGGTTTTCTGTTTCTATACGTTTTGATAAAATAGGTTCTAACATCCCTCAACGCCCGCAGCAGGATACGATTTTGAGCGTAGATTCGCTCTAAGCATTGTCTTTATCCCGCTTGCCGTCAGGCCGCTATCGTAAGATTAGTTGAAAAGTTATACACAGCCATACTCTTGACCTTGTAATATAATGTAGCTAGCACCGGCTAGCCAAGGAGGTTTATATGGCCCATTTTGATCTCGGCGAAGTGAGAGTGCCTCACGGCGGCGAAGTTGTCATTTTGGGGTGGATCCACGACGATAATGGTCGAGTATCTAAAATGACTCTGGTAGAAGAGGGCAGTCATTTTCTTATTGACAGCCCTTTCGAAAGCCTCATTTTTCCAACAGACAAAAACGGGAGGCCCGTTGACGAAAAAGTTGTGGCTGAGATGAGGACCAGAGCCTGGCATTCAATCGAGCGGTCGTTCCAGTGGCAAGAAGAAAGAAAGGCGACAGTTTGAATATGGCTAGCTTATGAATGGCGGTGGGAAATTCCCTGCCGCCATTATCGTCTTTACCCCCACACCCAGAATGCCACGGGCGTAAGCCCGTGGATGAATGGTTTCTGTTCGCGCGAAGCGCGTATCGGCCAATGCCACACCCGTAAGGGTGTGGGGGTTTACTTTTATACTCAATACTTTATAATAAATACAAATATTCTCTTGATTTATGGATAACGACGAAACAACCAGTGTAAATTCAAAAGAAAGGAAGTTGAATCAGTATTTTATTCCGTTTTCAATTCTGATTGCCGGGGTTTTGATTGCCGGCGCGGTTTTTTATTCGAGCCGGAATCCGTCAAATCAAACTGCGAATCCGCTTGGCGGCGGCCAAGTCGGCGGTAAAGTTGAGGTTTCAGCTGACGACGACGCGTTTTTAGGGCCCAAGAAAGCCAAAGTGGAAATTATTGAATTTTCCGATTTTCAGTGTCCATTTTGCCGGAGTTTCTGGCGCGGAACTCTTAGTTTGATTAAAAGCGAATACATAGACGCGGGTAAAAGCGTGAAATTTGTTTACCGCGATTTTCCTTTGTCTTTCCATTCGATGGCTCAAAAATATGCTGAAGCATCCGAATGCGCCGAGGACCAAGGCAAGTTTTGGGAGATGCATGATAAAATTTTTGAGGAGCAGGAAAAATTGGGGCAGGGGACTATCAGCGCCTATGATGTTGGTGATGTCAAAAGATGGGCTGGAGAGCTTGGGTTAAATAGTTCAGAGTTTAATCGGTGTTTGGATTCGGGAAAATACACCGCTGAAGTCAAAAAAGATTTTGAAGACGGCTCTAGGGCCGGAGCAAACGGGACGCCGACAATTTTTATAAATGGCAGGGTTCTAGTCGGGGCCCAGCCGTTTGAGAATTTCAAAGCCGTGATTGACCGGGAATTGGGAAAATAGAATGAATAAAACCGCAATTCTGACTTTAATCGTTTTAGGAGCCGCTTTTGGCCTTATTATTTGGGGTAATCGGCAATCAGGCGGCGAGCAGGACATCACCAAGATATGCATCCAACACCAGAATTTGCGGCTTCACATCCATCCCCGCCTCAAAATTATTATTAAAGGTCAGGAACAGCTTATTCCGGCAAATGTCGGCATTGCTTCCCCGTCCTGTTTCCGGCCTATCCATACCCATGACGGAAGCGGCACTTTGCATATTGAATTTCCAAAAGCCCGCGATGTCCGGTTAGGCGAGTTTTTCTTAGTCTGGGAGAAACGGTTTAACTCAAACCAAATTTTTGATTATCAAAATGGCGCCGAAGGCCAGTTGAAAATGTTTGTGAACGGTCAGGAAAATACTGAATTTGAAAATTACATAATAAAAGACCTAGATGAAATTCTCATAATTTATGAGTAGTATGCTACGATAATCTTATGGCTCGTGTAAGAATTGCAATCAACGGTTTTGGCAGAATCGGAAGAGCTTTTTTCAAGGCCGCACTTGAGCGAGGGCCGGAGTTGGAATTGGCAGCTATCAATGATTTAGCTGATTTAGAACAGTTGGCTTATTTTTTAAAATACGACAGTGTTTACGGCCGGTGGGGCAAGGAAGTAAAATCCAAAATCCAAAATCCAAATGACAAATTTTTAGTTGTTGATGATAAAGAAATACTATTCCTTCAAGAGAAAGAGCCGGCTAAACTGCCGTGGAGGGATTTGAATGTGGATATCGCCCTTGAATCAACCGGTGTTTTTGAAAGTTTTGAAAAGGCAAAAGTCCATCTGGACGCTGGGGCAAAGAGAGCGGTGATTTCTGCGCCGGCGAAAGACGAAGAGACAGAATGGGGGAAAACGGTTTTACCCGGGGTTAATAATGAAGATTTTGCCAAATGTACTGTTTCTTCAAATGGTTCTTGCACTACCCAGTCAGCTTCAGCAGTGATGCAGATAATGAAAGAAACAGTCGGCATCAAAAAAGCTTTTTTGGTTTCTTCGCACGGCTATACCGCCACTCAGAATCTGGTTGACGGGCCGACTAAAAGTAAAGATTTCAGACGGGCGCGGGCGGCCGGCGTGAATATCGTGCCGACTTTTACCGGCGCGGCATTAGCCGTCGCCAGAGCCGTTAAAAATCTTAATTTTGACGCCGCGGCTTTTCGGGTGCCGGTTTTGACCGGTTCAATTTCGGCCATTACTTTTTTGGCTGAAAGGTTGACTTCGGTTCAAGAAATAAATGAGATTTTTAAAAAAGCTGGCGAAGAACCGCGCTGGCAGGGGATTTTAAAAACAGTTGAAGAACCGATTGTTTCGACTGATATTATCGGCGATAAGCACGGCGCGATTGTTGATTTAAATCTGACCTCGGTGGTTGATGGCGACTTAGCCACGGTTTTCTCCTGGTATGACAACGAAGCCGGCTATACTGAAACTCTTTTACGGCATGTGCTTGAGGTTGCGAAAACTCTTGTCTAATTCAGAAAAGGTGCGGGGTGTGGATAAATGGTTTGCCAATTTCTTTCAATTGGTTAAAATTTTATTAATGAAAACTCTCGTATTTATTTTTTTGGGGTTGATATTCTCTTTTTCTTTGGTTTTTGCCCAGGAAGTTGAAAGCCCCGCGCCTACGGGAAGGCCGGGTTATAGAATTGCGCCTGAAATCCGCCAGATTCAGAAAAAAGCCAAAGAGGGCCTTGATAATTTAAGAAAAGAAAGAGTTAGTCCGCTTCGAGTCCAGGAAACCAAGCAGAAAACCAGAGAAGAAACCGAGGCTAAAAGAACCCAGCTCAAAGAAAGGCTTCAAAGCGTGAAAGATGAGCAGAAGAAAAAAATAGTTGAAAGAATCAGCCATCAAATTGATGAATTAAATGCCAGAACGACCAATCATTTTTCCGCGGTTTTAGACCGTTTGGGAAAAGTTTTGGCCAATATCGTTTCCAGAGTTGACAAGGCCGAGGCCAATAAATGGGATGTCTCGGCAGTGAGGATAATGATAAAGTCGGCCGAAGAAGCGATTACTTCGGCTAGAAAGGCCATTGAAGCCCAAAAGGCCAAGACTTACACTCCTGAAATTACCGGTGGTGAAGAAAAGCTGAAAGTCGAAGTGGGTGAAGCCAGGAAGGCCCTGCACAGCGATTTAGTTATTGTTAAAGAAAAAGTCAAAGCTGCGTATGAATTCGTTAAGGCTATAGCTAAAGCCTTGGCCCAATCGCCGAGAATTAACGAATTAAATTTGCTTCAAAAAGATGAGTAAAATACTTTTAATAATCATTGTAATTATTGCGGCCATAGCCGGTTTTTGGTTGTGGAGTTCCAATAAATCAGATGAAGGCTTATTGGAATCGACGCCGAGCGCTGAAGGCCTTCCCCAGCTTCCGGAAGTTTCCGAAGGCGACACCACCAGCCAAATTCAGGAGGATTTGGATAATATCGATTTAGGGGATATTGATAAGCAGTTTGAAAACATAGATGCCGATTTGAATAATCTATAAAATTACGAAAATTACAAAACGGCCTAAAAGGCCGTTTTGTAATAGATAATTATTTATGGTAATTTAGAGTTATGAAATCAAGATTTCTAATTGACCAGCTCATCTCTTCAATCGAAAATTCGGATATTAATCAAATAGACAAGCTTAAAATCGTAAAAGTTCTTTTGGCCATCAAAGTAAAACTTATCGAATTTTCAGATAAATTTTCAGATAAAGATACAAAAACGGCTAGTATTTTGTCTAAACAGGGCAATGGCCGTCCCGCTAAGCGTACAAAGACCCCAAAGCATAATTTAGTCTTGCAATTCATTAAAGATAAAGGTGGCCGGGTTAATGCGGTCGAGCTTTTAAGTCTTGGTATAGCCGGTCGTTCCTTGCGCCGTTATATTAAAGATCTTTCTCAACAGAATAGAGTAAAAATAGAGAAGTCAGGACGGAATTTTTTTTACTTAGTGGTATAATATTATGAGGATGGATTTTAAGCTCGGTTTGAAACACTGGACCGGCACGGCCATAGTTGCTGTTTTGGCCGGTTTTGTTATTTTTGTTCTTTTAAGAGGCCAGGAAGTTTTAAATGATTTTTTAAAATCAGAACCGACAGATGCGAATTTGGAAAAAGGAGAACTTTTGGTTTTAATTCCTTCTTTGGCTTTGACTCCACCAGCGATGATAAAACCGCCGCCTCCGGCAAAGCTAACGCCAAAGCCGACTCTAAAACCTCCGCCGTCATTAACTCCAACAGCATTACTTACTCCGTCTCCGACGCTGTCTCCGTCTCCATCGCCAACGCCTAAACCCACGCCGACACCGACGCCCCGGTCAGTTCCAACCCTAATTCCGACGTCAAGCCCGACTCCGACACCCGTGCCAACACCTGTATATACGCCAACGTCTACTCCGATTCCTGCTCCAACTCCGACTCCGACCCCTTCTCCGACCCCTTCTTCAACGCCAAGCAGTGGCCAAGCTATAGTGATTATCAATGAAATCGCCTGGATGGGGACACTGGCCAATTCAGCCGACGAATGGATAGAATTATATAATTCCAATTCGTTAAATACTGATATTTCTGGCTGGATTTTAAAATCAGCTAGCGATTCTAAACCTGATATAATTTTCCCCGATGGTTCTAATATCCCGGCTTTCGGCTATTTTCTTATTGAAAGGACAGATGATAACACAGTTAAAGATATTCCGGCTGATTTAAAAACAGGTTTTGGTTCTGGTGCCGGCTCCGGCCTTAGTAATTCTGGAGAAATTCTTCATCTTTATGATGGCCAAGGGAATTTAAAAGATGTTATTGGCCATAAAGACGAAACTGGCCAAGTTGTTCCATGGTACTTTGGCCACAATACCTCAAAATCAACAATGGAAAGAATTAGTCCGGCAAACCCTGGGAATGAACCCTCTAACTGGCAAACAAATAACGGAGTAACTAAAAACGGACTTGATGCGGAGGGCAACCCTATAAATGGTACTCCAAAGGCTAAAAACAGTAGCCAAGTCTATTAGGCCCTATTAGGTTAAACAATAGTAAACTTATCCACAGTTCGACTCTTTACAAGGTTTACTTGGCTTTATAAAATAGGCTAAGTTGTGGATAAATACCGCATTTTTATTAATCCCCGCAACATGAGGGATCAATTTCCACAACCTTAAATCAAATAGGTCGAAATTAGAAAGATCCGGTAGGGTCCTGGTCGAAAAATATCGGACCCTTAAATAAAATCCGGATAAAAAATAAAAGTTTATCAATTATCGATAATTGATAATCCGGTAAATTAAGTCGAAATATTTATCGGGTTATTAGCAAAAATTAATTAGGGCATTTTTTATCCCGCTTAGCGGGACTAGAAAATGTCTTTAGGTCGTAGAAAAATGAGTATATCTAAACAAACAAAATCACGCTTTAGAAAAAGCGTGTCCATAATTACTTCGGCGGCAACGATTGTTGTGCTTTCCGGAGTGGCTTTGGTCCCATTTGGAGCTTCTGCTGATCACTCAACCGCTCACACCATTGAACAATTGTTAGCTCAAATCGCCGCTTTACAAGTCCAGTTGCAAGCTTTACAAGCCGGAACTTCGGCCCCAAGCACTGCTTGCAGTTTTACTAGGAGCTTGTTTCTAGGTGTTTCTTCCGGTGATGACGTAAAGTGTTTGCAGACGTTTCTGAACGCAGCTGGTCACGCAGTGGCCGCATCAGGAGCCGGTTCTCCGGGCAATGAAACCACTTTCTTTGGTTCCAGAACCAAGGCAGCCGTAGCTTCATGGCAGGCCGCTAATGGAGTAAGTCCGGCTGCTGGATATTTTGGTCCTGTTTCAAGGGCTAAGTATTCAAGCATGGTAGCCGGAGGTCAGGTACCGACGACACCGACGGTTTCGCCTTCACCAGGCGTACCGGGCAATGTTGTAGTAAGTCTGGCTCCGGACAATCCGGCGGCAAAGACAGTCACTCTAAACGCTTCCAGCGAAACAATGATGTCTTTGAGATTTACCGGCACCGGAAAGGTTCAGGAACTTGCTTTCAAGAGGCAAGGGCCCGGCGATACCAATGACTTTCTTGGCTTAGCCATCTTTGATGGATTAAGAAGATTAACTAGCCAGAGAACTCCGTCTTCATCTGACGGGACTGTAACCTTTATTAATTTAGGGATTGATGTAAGCGGTTCCAAAGATCTTAAATTGGTTGTTGATCTTGACGGAACTAATAACAATGCCGGAAACGTCAATTCATGGCAGTTGACTAATGTAAAGTTGGATTCTGGCACGGCCAGTGGTTTTCCGCTAAACAGCAATAACTTCACTTCAGCCGGCGCAAACTCCGGCACAATCAATGTTGACAAGACTGGTTCTGTCGGCAATCCGAAAGTGGGCCAAAAAGGCGCCCAGGTTTCGGAATTCAAGATTACCGCCAACACCGAAGCAGCCTGGGTCAGGCGGGTCCAGATACTTCAGGGCGGCACAGTAAAAAACACCGACATTACCAATTTGAGATTAGAAGTTAACAGCGTGAAAGTCGCTGACGGCACAATGACTTCAGACGGCTATGCCGTATTTGACTTTAGTACGCCCGGCTACAAGATTGACAAGGGAGATAACAAAATCTTCAAGATGTACGCCGACTTGGCCGGAAAGAAAGATGAAACCATCAAATACTATGTTGACGTGGCTTCAGACGTCTTCGCAGTTGGCGATCAGTTTGGTCTGGGCATGAAGCCGACTATTGACACCAACTTTGACGATTCGTCCAACACCCATTCCCTGACTTTGCAGGGCGGCGTTTTGACGATTGCCTTCAATGGCCCGAATGCCACTAATATCGGAACCAAAGTTACTGATCAGGTGTTGTTCCGATTCT
>JBBTXZ010000006.1:0-6152 GCA_038062015.1 Patescibacteria group bacterium
TAGAGCAATTCCCTTTTAAGGAAGTGGTTCCAGGTTCGACTCCTGGTGGGCGGACACTTTAGAAAAGCGCAAGCCAGAGGAAGCCGCCTGCGGCGGCGAAAACGGTTCGCACTATTTCAAGAATACTGGACTAAATTAGAACTCATTTTATCAAAAAATCCTGACCAGAGATAGTGGCCGCGCCTGCGGCGGGCGGAGCCGCTTCCCACCCCAAGCCGCGCTTCGCGCGGCAGATGAGTTTAGACAGATTGGTTTTAAAAAATATAATTAATGTGTTTCCTTGGGCTTTTCTCGAAGGCTTTCAAATGCTATAACAAACTCTTTCCGTTTACCCTCATCTAGATTAGAAAGTTCTTGTTTAATCCGTGTTAAAACTTCTTGTGGCATTTCTTCGACGCTTTGTGCAAATGATAGTGCTTTAGCGGCCATTCTAACATCACCGGCTTCTAATGCCGCTAGACCAGTACCTTCTGCAACTCTATGGAAACCGTAAACATCGTCAGTAACTTTATTCTCGTAATCTTCTGCCTCTCTACCACGATATTCTTTACTTGCCATATAATCACGGTAAGCTTTCATTTCATCAATGAGTTGTTCTGGACTCCTTACACCTTTTCGTATTTTTCCGGTAACCGGACCGCGTTTCATTAGATTTGCTTCATCATACTCCATCATTAACTCAACAGGATATTTGGACCAACCTACCATCATCTCCTCTCTCGTTTGCGAAACATGGCCGCCGAAATTTGCTCCAGAGATTTCCTTATACTTATTTGCCATTTGGCTATAAACTTCTTCTTCAGCAATCATATTCTCACGATCTTCTTGAAGCCATTTAGTGTATCCGTCTTTTTTTCCTTTCAAAGCATAGTAGAACCGACCGCCTTCAAAAAAATCCTCTTGTCGTTTCATCCCTTCATATTCTGCTTGTAATGGCGCAATTTGTTCTCTCGCTTCAGCTTCTCGTTGCTCCTGCGTCATTCTTTCTTGAGATGCTTGTTCGATCTTTTTGATTTCAGTATCTTTCAACTTCTCTTTTATACCAGACACTAATTCGTCAAAACTACTCGCAGATTTCTCTGTTTCCGGTTTTGCCTCTTCTGGTTTTTCAAATTTTGGTCCTTCCATAAGATTTTTTATTGGTTATTTTATCTAATTTAATCGACCATACTTTTGACGCGACAATTCTTTAATATATTGAGCCATTTCTGGATTGCCTTTTTGCGGCGGAATTATCTGAATATTGAATGGCCTTGATGTTTGGTTGTTGATTAATAATTTAACATAGGCATTAAAATTATCAATGTTCATAAGGTCTTGGGGTGAGAAGACCGGCTCAAACTGGTTTTTCAAGAATTCAGCGTCTTCGGCACCGACTCTGAAAGCAATCATTGAGCCGACATTACCAAAAACCGCATTTCTAATATTCTCCTGAAGCTGTTTAATAAATTGGTGGGCAATAATTAAATTAAGCCGGTATTTTCTAGCTTCCGATAAAATCACGGCAATGGTATCAGTAGTAAAATTCTGAAACTCATCAATATATAAATTGAAATCCTGCCTCTGTTCTTGCGGAATATCAACTCTTGAAAAAGCAGCCATAAGCAATTTGCCGACAATAATTAAACCAAGCAGATTGGCGTTAATATCTCCTATTCGGCCTTTTGATAAATTAACCAAAAGGATTTTTCTATTATCAATTACTTCCCTGAAATTAAAAGCACTTGCTTTTTGAGTTACAATCGGCCGAACATAATCATTAGCTAAGAAGGGATTTAACTTTGAAGTGATATAAGGAACCATATTAACCAATGATGCTTCGCCGCCGGCTTTTTCCGCTTCTAATTCCCAGAAGTTCTTGACTAAAGGATTAGTTTCACGGCTTAGTTTTTCGCGGCGATAAACAGAGTCGGTCAAAATTTTGGGAATATCTGCCAAAGTTGGAATTTCATTTTGGTAGTCATCCAATAGCAGCAGAATTGAATTTTTAAAGTATTGGTCAAACATTGGACCAAATGCTTCAGGAATATCTTTATATAAAGATCGAACTATAGCCAACATTTCATTAGCCACAAAAGTTTTCTGTTCCGGCTTAGCTGGATCAATTTCCAGCATATTCAAGCCCAATGGTTTTTCCAAATCCGCCGGATTAAAGACAACAACATCTTCGGCCCGCTCTTGAGGAATATTTTCAAGAATATCTTCAATTAAGTCGCCATGAGGATCGATTACGCAGGCTCCCTCGCCATTCCATATATCTTGCTTTATCAAATTCCCCAAGAAAGAAGTTTTGCCGGTGCCAGTCTGGCCGATGATATATAAATGCCGTCTTCTATCATCTCTTTGCATCCGGACTTCTTTTTCTTGGCCTCGGTAAATATTCTTACCTAAAATTATCCCTTCTTTCGGCAGATCAGCCGGCGGCTCGGCCGGTTTACTTTTTAATAATTTAACTCTTGGAGCGGCTGTAGTTGGCAAAGGAAAATGATAAATACTGGCTAATTCTTCGGTTGAAAGATAAAGTTTTTGTTTTTCGTTGAATAAACGGAAAGAAAAATTAAAGATTAACTTTTCTAGTTTTCTGCCTTTAACTTTGACGGGTTTAAGTGAGTTTAAATCCGGAGCCGAAAATTGGGTAAAAGCGCTTTCTAAATTCTGTAAAATTTGTTCGGATCTCATTTCAGAATTTGCCGAGGATAAAACCCTGATATTTACATCGAATAATGGCTTGGAAGATTTTTGGATAAGAGCTTTAACTGTTTCTTCATGATAGGGAGTAATTACTTTTGACTTATCTTCAGGTTTTTCTTGTTTTGATGATGGGGTTGATGGATTAGCCGCTTCAATAAATTCTGCGGTTTTGCTTTTTTGGGCTCTTGATACGGCCTGGCCAAAATCATATCCCCGTTGCATTTCTTTTGAAACTTTAGAAGCTAAAGATTTCAAACCACGGTTATGCGATGGCCTGATTAAAATTTGCAAAGCCGCGCCTTCGCCTTGTTCTTCAAGTTTAGACATCGCTGTTAAAGTTTCTCCTAAAGAATCAGTTTCCAGTTTTTGATAAGTCCTGAATGGCAAAACCGGGCTATCCCCGGAAACTAAATATGAACCGAGGCTAAATCCTTGCGGATTAAATATGTTGTAATCTTTAACTTTAGTAATTTCGGCGGTCGGATAAAAACCGTGTATCTGTTTTTCAATGACTTCTTCGTAATTTTTAGGAACAGCGATATAAAAATATATTTCTTCGCCGATATGATGAACGGCCAGTTCTAAAACTAAATATGGTTCGCCGTATGAAAAACGACTCCATCCTTTTGAGTGAAGGTTAGTAAAAGACGATAAAAGCTGTTCAGTTATCGCTATATATTCTTTTTCTTGTTTTTGCTGGCCTTCTTTTAGAAGCTCTCTTGGAAGCCGAACCAAAAGAAGACTCATGTTCAACGCTCTAGTGATTGCTCCTCGCCTTTTATATTGAAAAAATAAAAACCAGACAATGGAAGTTAAAAATAATACTATTATTAGTAAAATAAAGTAAAGAATCATTAAAATAATTTTACAGCATGTTTAAATTAAGCTGATAAAAGTTAATACAATTAATTACTTTTTATAGCGTTCAGCTATAATTCTATTACTCATTTCTACAAGATCGTCATAACCGGCCCAGGTTCTCGGGTCTTTGCCCATATCTAACACATGCTTATCCTCAAAACCTAATAAATTTCCTTCCGTGCCGGAAGTATTGGCTTGTCCGATGCCATGCTTTTGTTGAAATTCGTGAATTGCTGATGTTGGATCTCCGTCATAGAAAACAATATGTTTCGGCTTTTGCTCGGGATGTTGAACGAAATATCTCTCCCAATATTCTCTTGTTGTTATCGTATTTTCGGCTCTTTTCCAGTTTGCACTTGCTGATTTTAATTTCCCATGAGCAGCTTCTTCTGGAGTTGCGTCTCCCCAATCAAGTTTTCCATAAGCAACAAAAGCTCCCATACCATCATTGCTTAAAATTTCCTCTGTTAAGTTTGCGGCCGTTCCCTCGTCAAAACCCAATTTTGATATTTCTTGTCGCATTACATCCAAACAAGCTTTTAACGCTTCTCTTTCCTTCCAATAGTCTCCTGGTTCTCGATATTGCTTATAAGTTTGAACCACTGGATGTTCGTTGTTTAAATTTTTCGCCCATTCGATAAATGCAGAGACTAACCTTTCGTCCTCAACCATTACTCTTTTTTCCTCACCTTCTAATGATCTTATCGCGGAGGCATATTTTGATCCTGTCTCTGGATCAACTGGAGTTTTTTCAGGCAAAAAGACAATACCAGCATCAACGGAAATCCCCGGATTGTCCAAAGTTGAAGGCCAAACAAATACATCATTCCATTTTGTTTCGCTTTGGGGTTTGGTAAAATCTTTTTCCCAACCATTAAAAGCAAAGTGATGTTGAGAAGCTAGAACATCAGAAGGGTACAAGAAAAATACTTCGTTGTTCGATTCGCCGCCATAATAACCATCAGCAACAACTTGAGCAACAAAATGGACAGCAGTTTTATCAGGATAATGCGGAGCTGTTGCCCAAGTGAAATTAAGTTGCGCATTTAATCTTTCTTTTGCCTCATCTTCATTCTCTGCTTTTAAAACATGTGATTCAAGGAATTGTCTTACCGTTGCTTCATCTCGCGCACGTAATCCGTCTCGCACGGCCATAGGCGGACGAAGTATCTTTTCATCTTCCAATACACTGACGAGTCCATTATGAAATTCCTGAAGTCCCGCGGAATGATAAACCATTGCGTTGTGATCTCGAAAACCTTGTCGGGTAACATGAGATAGAAAATGTGGATTTGACCTACGCCATAAAGCTATATATTCTTCTGTAGAAAGTTCCGCGAGGACTTCAGGTTTTAGTAGTTCTCGCTTTTCCGCGTTTGTGAGCGGGACAGTTTCCATTTTTTCGTAATATGCTTCGAGTAATTTCTTGGGGTCTGGAATATTCTCTTGTTCTTGTTTGAGCATCGATAATTCTGTTCTAGCCCCCTCTGTTTGTGCCGAAAGAGTTTCTATTTCAGCAGTTATTGAGCCAATTTCCTGTTCCAACTCACCAGCGGCTTTGTCCTTAATTTTAAGAATACCCTTAAGCCGCACTAACATAGCTTCTGTTCTCTGTTCCAAAACTAGAAGTTTTTCCGCCCGCGAGGCGCGGAGTGTTGACGCTTCTTGTTCAATTTGTGCGAGAGTATTTTCTCGCCCAGCAATGTTTCCACGGAGAGACTGCGCTTCTTGTCTGTGTCGAGTAATTTCTAAAGCTGTCGCTTTCCGGCCTTCTACGTCGTGTTTTTCAGAAATTAAATGAGGATCAAACAAAGTTTGTTTGATTTGTTCAATCGTTTGCCGTGGTTTCTCTGATGACTCAATTAAAGGACCTCTCTCGAATTCGGATACTGATACCTCTTCTTGTTTTTCGGGGTTAGGTCTAGTTATAAATTTTTGCTCTGGTGTTTCCATGATTTTATCTTACTACCTCTAATTTTCTTCTCTCAACCAAATGGTTATACATCTCATCAACTAAAGCATCATGAAAAGCGTCGATCAAAGCCGGATTTTGGGTCGCTTTTGCGGTTTTAATCGCTTCGTTAATTGATTTTTCAAAAACTTGATTTACGAGTTCTTGGACTTTTGGTTGGAGTTCTTCAGATAGATAAGATGGAGTTTCGGCTGACGGATGTAATGATGGTTGTGGAATCGGAGCCGCAGGAGAAGGTATTGCTTGAATTTTTTCTCTTATTGTTTCTCTTAAAATCTCTTTTTCATGCGGGATTTGTTCAATCTGCCCGCTTTCTTTTTGACGCTCTAAAATTTCTCTCTTTTGAGCTAAAGCTTGTTCTAATTGTGATATTTCTTGTTCTAAAGTCGGTGATTCTGGCATTAAGGTAAATATACCATAGGATAGCATTTTTCAAAACCAATCTGTCTAAACTCATATGCCGCGCGAAGCGTGGCTTGGGTTGGGAAACGGCTCCGCGTTCTGCGTCAGCCCCGATAGTAGAGCGAAGCTCACTACGGGGCAAGCAGAACTACAAAACAGAAAAATTATCATCATTTTTCAGAAAAATCCGGCGCGCGCAAAATCTTAATCATTAAAAGATAATTTT
>JBBTXZ010000007.1:0-22675 GCA_038062015.1 Patescibacteria group bacterium
ATTCTAAGAACCGGATGATTCCGAGACCATGGTGAACGCCACGGACTCTTGATAAAGCTATATTAGCAAATAGGTTAATTTTGGTCAAACTAATTAGATTAAATCATGAACATCTCCGGCCCAGCGGCAATAGTCGCATTTTCCGTGCTTATCAGGAACCGAACCGCTTAAGAGTCCGATTGCTTTATAAAAAATCTCTTTGGCGCTTTCTTTGGAAGTATCTATTCTTTTTGGGATGATATTAAATTCAATAGTGTTGTCGCTTTTAACTTTTAAAGGCGCGAAAAAAACCAGATAACCGACGTCTTTAGTCGGATAGCCGTTTTCATCCAGAAGCCAGGTGTAAATATTCAACTGGTTTTGGTGAAAAATATGCGAATCTTCTCTAATGTCGCCCTTTGATTTGTAATCCAGCGGGATAAAAAAATTATCTTCAGAAACAAGGCAATCATCTAAAGCGCTGACGATTTTCACATCAGCTTTTTTATCCATAAAAGCCAACCCGGTCCGCCAGTTTCTCCATTTTTTCAAAAGCTCCTGATTTTCCAAAAGCCGGCCTTCAACTAGGCCTTCCAGCTGGGGCGGCAATTGGCCATTTGCCCTGAATCCGTCAAAATAGTCTTTGATTAAAAGATCCATCTTGGTGTAAAGAGGCATCGGAAGGCCTTGGGGCCGCCGGATCCCCTCTTTCACCTGCAAGTAAAAACAACGCGGGCAATCGTTGAATAGAGCAAGACTTGATGCGGAAAGAATATACATTTACTTTTTAGCCAGCAGGCTTAAAAGGAATATCCCGATGCCGACTAGAATTATCATCGGGCCGGGCGGCAATTCATAAACTCGGGCAATTATAAGGCCTGATGGCGCGGTTATTAACCCGAAAATTGTGCTTAAAGCGGCGTATTTATTTATGCTCCGGCTCAAGTTTTTGGCGGCCGTGGCCGAAACTATAATCAAAGCGCCCATCAATAACGTTCCAACCACTTTCACGCCCAAAGCCACGACTACTGCCACTAGAGCCAAAAAAAGCAGATTTATTTTTCTTAACTTTATGCCGCTGGCCACGGCCAAGTCTTCGGAAATCGTTCCAAGAATCAAACCTTTGTAAATTTTAGCGCCGACAGCAAAAACCAAAGTTGAAAGCAACACCGCCAAAGAGGCGTCGAAAAGATCAATTTTGGAGATATCGCCGAAAAGAGCTTCACCGAGCTCTTCCAAATCTGGAATCATCATTATTCCGACCGCCAAAGAAGTAACGAAAAGAATCCCGATTAAAGCCTCGGTCGGAAGCTGGGTCCTTTTTTCCAAAAGCCAAATCGCTAGTGAGGCGGCGAATAAAAAAACAAAAGCCAAAAGAAAAGGATTTAAGTTATAAATCAAAGCAATGCCGATTCCGGGCAAAGCAACATGGCTTAAGACGTCGCCGGCTAAAGCCAAACGACGCAAAACCATAACTGAACCCAGATATCCGGCCGCGGCTCCGACTGCGGCCGCCGCAATGAATGAAAATAATAAATTTTGGTCAATCATATATGCGTATGAGGATAAATTCCGACTTCGGTTCCGTAAAGTTTTTTCAGCTCCTCGGCGCTCAAAGCCTCGTGGGGCGGGCCGAAACATATTTTTTTCTTATTTAAGCACAAAACATTGCCGGCATATTGATAAACCACATGAATATCGTGGGAGATGAAAATAATGGTCAAGTCATGCTCATTTTTTAACTTGCGGAGTAGATTATAAATCGTCTCCTCTCCGCCGATATCAATGCCGGTGGTCGGTTCGTCAAAAAGAAGAACCTCGGGGTTGCCCAAAAGAGCAAACGCGATCAGCACTTTTTGAAGCTCTCCACCGGATAAAGCGCCGAGCGGAACATTCAATAAATGAGCGTGGAGGCCAACCCATTTTAAAACTTCGGCCATTTTCTTACCCTTTTTATAACCTAGAAATTCTTTGACGCTTAAAGGCAGGTCCCGTTCAACAATGAACCGCTGGGGCACGTAACCAACTTTGACGTCGTTTCGCCAGTTTATTTTCCCGGCATAAGGAATCAAGCCCAAAAGCGCCCGGAACAAAACCGTCTTCCCCGCCCCGTTCGGACCAATAACTGCCACGATCCCGCCTTTATCAATTTCAAAACTTAAATCTTGAATGATTTTATTGCCGTCAAACTCAACATTCAGGTTTTCGACTTTGAGGATTGTGTCGGGCATCTTTAAAATGATAGCAGATTGCTCGGGTATAGCCAATTTCTTCTCTGAATTTTTTAGACAAATAATCCAGAGAGCATCCTTCGCCCTGCCTTAATCAGATTACGTCTCGTCAGAACTCGCCGGCGAAGCCCAAAAGAAAAAAAACGCTGCCGAAGCAACGTTGCCAAGTCGTCAACAATTTGTCCTACACAAAACCTATAAAAGACTCCAGCGGGGTTGGTTTCTTAGAAAAAAACGACTCGGTGGAGAACCGAGTCGGGACGATGCGAAACCTGATCAACTGATATAAATTTCTCCTTTCCTCTGAAAAAACGAGCAATACGCTCCTGCCAGGTCATTCTTGTTTGCAATAAAGTCCCGAGTAATCGTTCGTACTCGAAGCTCATTTTGCAAACGTCAACTATGGTCCTGGTCATACTTTTCACATGATAAGGATCTGTCAGATCGTATATCCCTATCAGATCTCCTGGCCTAGTTTCCTTAAACCAAAACCGGGAGTAACCAAAAGGACGTAAACAACGACCCAGTTTCCACCAACTATGGGTAAAGTTAATCTCTATCTCCTCCATAAACCTATAAACACTAGAGGCCTCATCCAAATCCACAAAGCGTAGAGCATACGCCGGCCGACGTTCTCCTCCACGTATCAAAACGTACAGGTTTTTCTTTTCAACGTTCATGTTCTCCTCCAATGATCGATTTTATCAAGAAGTTCCCCAAAAGGCTGAATCGGAAGAATAATTCTTCCTTGCATAATATATGCGTATCTTCTCCCTGCCAAGCAAGGTGCATGAGGCCTACGCGTATTAACGCCGAGCTGTTCAGCCTTTTTCATTGCCGGGTGGCCAGACCTAAACGGATGATAAAATCTTCCTTTCACCGGTCCTCGCACCACCTTAACCTTAACTATCCCAATCTCACAAAATGGACAACGGCTTCTTATAAAGAAAGGGAAACGAATTACCATAAACCCTCCTTACCTGTTGGTGAACCAATTAATGTCCTAATTTTATTTATACCAAACCGGCGAAAAAAGTCCAACGGGGTTTGGTTTTTGACAATTTATTTTTATAAACCTATCATTTCTCTATGAACCTTAGTGACGACGTTTAACAAGAGAGGTGTAAGATGAAGGAATGCGACCACGATTTCAGAACCGGTGAATCTACAACATTGGCTTTATCGGGAAAGGAGTATGATCTAAAACTCCAAGGCGAAAAGTGGACCGGCCAACGCCGGAGAGGTTCAGAATACACTGAAAGTAATCCGTCCCATTATTGGTTTGAGGGTATTGGTATTGCAGAACACCGCCCAACCGGAAGAATCACCCATTTCATTTTCCAGACTTGGCTGGCCGAAGAAGGCAGAGACAATGGCCAAGATCGTGAATTGGAAGACTTCGTTCTGATTTCGGACCGTTGGTACACGACCCGATCACATTGGGGCCGAGAAAAAAAACTGCCTCTTGTGGAAAGCCGAAGAGCTGATTTGACTGACCATATCTGCAAAAAAATCTTCGAGGATATCGGACTTTCAAAAAAGCTCGTACCCAAAGTAAGTTTCGGAATGTTTAGCAACGATTGGCTTACTATAAACGGTTTTGTCTTTGACGAAATCGGCCAAACGAACCTTCCAAATCTAAACCCATCTCCTACATAAAGAGGTGGGCTATGCCCTTTCTAAACCGCTGACTGCCTAGCTCCGGCCAGCGGTTTTGTTTTTTATTTATACAAATTACTGTGAATATCAATATCTATAAAAACAACGGTATCCTTATTTTTGAAAACATAAATTGCGCGCCAGTTGCCGGTAATGTTGATGCTCCACTGACCAATTCTATCACCGGTTAGAGGATGATTATTGAGTTGAGGATGGAATGGATTCTCTAAAAATAGATTTCGCCGTTCTTTAAATTGTTCTTTGAGTTTTGGATGAAGTTTAATAAATTTTTTCTCAAAATTTCTATGGAGTATTATGTTCATTTCTCTAAAGAACTCAGATAATCATCCATTTCCTTAGCACTATGTAAAACAGGAGAAAGATTCTTTCCTTCTTTTACGTCTTTGTAAAGACGGTCTAAGCGTCTTTTTACCGAGGGCTTGAGTTCGCCTTCAATAAAGAAATGAACCTCCTTATTGCGGATAAACTGGCGAAGATAGGCATTAATAATAGTGCTCAATGGTAAACCGAGTTCTTGCGCCACCATCTGCGCTTTTTCCTTTATTTCTCTATCGGCTTTGATATTAATCATTGTTTTCATATATCTGAAGTATATACGATGGATATTTAATGTCAAGGGTTATTATTTAAATTCTTAGTATTCTTGCACTTCGGAAAATTTGAGCAAGCCAAAAACTTGCCGAAGCGGCCCATTCGGATGACCATTTTGCCCCCGCATTTCTCGCAGACTTCGTCGGTTTCCTCGACTGTCTTATCGTCCACTTCTTTGTATTTTTTTTCAAGATTTACCGAAAAAGGCCCGTAAAATTCTTTGAGCACTTTAACCCAGTTTTCTTTTCCTTCGGCAATTTGATCCAGCTCTTCTTCCATATTGCTGGTAAATTTTATATCAACTACATCCGGAAAATGCTCGACTAAAAGATCATTAACCATTCTGCCTATTTCGGTCGGATGAAAAAATCTTATTCGGTCTTTCTGGACATAATTCCGGTCCTGAATAGTTGAAATAATCGGGGCGTAGGTTGAAGGCCGGCCGATTCCGTATTTCTCAAGAGTCTTTACTAAAGAAGCTTCATTGTATCTCGGCGGCGGCTTGGTAAAATGCTGGTCCGGCTTTAATTCCAGAAGTTTTAATTTCTCGTTTTCTTCTAAATCGGGCAAAACTAATTCGCCAAAGTTCATAGGATAAACTTTAAGAAAACCATCAAACTTTAATGTTTGCCCGTTTGCTCCAAAAATGTAATTGCCGGATTCTATTTCAACGCTCATAGTATCAAAAACCGCTTCTTTCATCTGGGTGGCCATAAACCGCCGCCAGATTAAATCATAAAGTTTGAATTGCTGGGGCGTCAGATGGCTTCTGATGCTTTCAGGTGTCCGGGCCGGCTCGGTCGGCCTGACGGCTTCGTGAGCTTCCTGGGCCAAGCGTGATTTAACTTTGTATTTTCTCGGGAAACCATTATAGTAGCCTTCGCCGAATAAATTTATAATTGCATCTTTGGCTTGCCAAAGCGACTGCTCCGAAAGATTAGTTGAATCCGTCCGCATATAAGTGATCAAGCCGGTCGCGCCTTTATCGCCAAGCTCAACCCCCTCGTAAAGCTGCTGGGCCAGCATCATTGTCTGCTTGGAAGAAAATCTTAATTTTTTAAAAGCTTCCTGCTGGAGGGTGCTGGTGACAAAAGGCGCCAGCGGAACTTTTTTAGTTTCTTTTCTTTCAACTTTTGAAACTATGTAATCTACGCCTTCTAAATCTTTTAAAATTTTGTCGGCTTCGGTTTTAGTTTTTATTCCGGGCTTCGGAATCGGCTCACCATTTATCTTGGTTAATAGAGTTTCAAATTCTGTTTTGTCATTTGGATTTTGGATTTTGGATTTGGACGATTGGAGCCAGGCTCCAATCGTCCAGTATTCTTCGGGCTTAAAACTCTCAATCTCCTTTTCTCGTTCGGCGATTAAACGCAAAGCTACTGACTGGACCCGGCCAGCTGAAAGACCCCGGGCTACTTTTTTCCATAAAAACGGCGACAACTTGTAGCCGACAAGGCGATCCAAAACCCGCCTGGCCTGCTGGGCATTGACTAGATTCATATCTATATCGCGGGGATTTTTCAAAGCCTCTTCAATCGCCTGTTTGGTGATTTCGTGGAAAACTATTCTTTCAACAGTTTTTTTACTTTTATCCAAATCGAGAGCTTCAACTAAATGCCACGAAATCGCCTCCCCTTCTCTGTCTCCATCAGTGGCCATTATCACTCTTTCAGATTTAGGAAGAATTTTTTTTAAAGAAGCAATAGTCTTTTTGGCTTTCGGCGGAATCACATATTTCGGTTCAAAATTATTTTCAACATCCACTCCGAGAACGGTTCTGGGCAGATCCCGGACATGGCCGAAAGAAGATTGGACCGAATATTCGCGGCCTAAAAAACGGCTTAGAGTTCTAGATTTGGTCGGGCTCTCAACTACAATTAATTTCATATGTTTTAAACTTCTTCATCTTCAACCGACGTCAGATACTTTTCTTCAAGGGCGTAAAACCCGCTTCCAAGATTCTTGATTATTCCTTTCATCTCCATGGCCGTCAAGGCGGCGTTGACATTCTTGACGGGTAAACTGGAAGCCCGGGCAATCTCGTCAATGTGTTTTGATTCCCCGCTTCCATCCAAAATGCCGAATATTTTTTGTTCTATTCCATCGGCCGGCTTGAAATTCATGCCCGAAGACGGCTCAAAATTAAATTTCAGATTCAATTCCTGCAAAATATCCTCGGCTCTGGTAACTAAAGCGGCGCCCTGTTTTAAGAGCAGATTGGTTCCGAAAGACATTCTTGAAGAAATATTGCCGGGTACGGCAAAAACCTCACGGTTCTGCTCCAGAGCGTGCCTAGCCGTGATTAAAGCGCCTGATCTTAAAGGCGCCTCAACGACCAAAACGCCCTTTGATAAACCGCTAATAATCCTATTCCGGGCAACGAATTTTTCCCGGTCCGCTTTCATACCAAGGCCATGTTCGGAAATTAAAACGCCTTGGCTTATAATTTTTCTTGAAAGTCCGATATTTTCCTGAGGGAAAAGACTCTTTTCATCAAGACCCGAAGCAACCACGGCTAATGTCCGGCCTTTGGCCGATAAAGCCCCCTTATGAGCCTCTGTATCAATGCCGGTGGCCATCCCGCTGACAATGGATAGCCCGGCCTGGGCCAGTTTAAAACCAACAGTATAAGCTGTTTCTTTGCCGTAACCGGTGGCGAGTCTGGTTCCGACTATCCCAAAAGCAAAGTTGTCTTCTTTTTTCAATTCCCCTTTAAGATAGAAAAACATCGGCGAATCCGGAATCTGCTTTAAAAGCTTCGGGAATTCGGGCTCGTCGGAAACAATCATTTTAATCCCTTCTTTTTCAAGCTTTAACCATTCTTTCTCAGGATCTATTTTTTTTTCAGACCGGCTTTCAAAATTTTTAAAACCGGCTTCGAAATCTCCTCTGAAATTTTCTTGAGTGGTTTTCAAGGTACTATATCCCACTCCGGGAATGCAGTTTAGGGCGTTTAAAAATATTTTTTGATTTTCAATCATAAGACAGAAATGATTTTTTGGACTGCGTCTTTAATCACTTTATTTATTTTTGGTTTCTCATTGGAACTGAAATAATCAACAACAAAATCATTTATCCCTTTCACCTTTTTTCTTTTATCTTTTACTTTTTTAATTTTGACGATTTGGCTATTGAAAGTTCCAACCCTGATTCGATAAAATTTATCTGTTTTTAGAGCTTTGATTATTGATTCAACTCCTTTGTGGCCAGCTGAACTTCTCCCGAAAGACGCCTTCACTTTGCCGAAAGGAATATCTAAATCATCGTGGATGACGACTAAATTTTCAATTTTCAATTTATAATTTTCAATTATTTTTTTAACAACTTTGCCGGAATTATTAACAAAAATTTGAGGTTTTACCAATAATACTTTAGCCCCGTTTATTTTCATTTCTGAAACTTCCGAATTTGATTTTTGGTCAAAACTAAAACTTCCGCCATTCTCTTTATTTACATAATCAGCAATTCTGAATCCTATATTATGACGGGTCTGGTCGTATTCTTTCCCGGGATTGCCCAGACCGACAATAACCTTCATAATATTAAATGTTATGGAATACGATTATGAAAGTCAAAAAAATCAAGAGAATCAAGGAAGTTTTTTTTCATTTGTCCGGGAAATAATCAAAATAGCTATCCTGGCTTTAGTGATTATCCTGCCGATCCGCTACTTCATCGCCCAACCGTTTTATGTCAAAGGGGCGTCAATGGAACCGTCTTTTGAAGACGGAGACTATTTGATAATAAATGAAATAAGCTACAGATTTTCAGAGCCGCAGCGAGGCGAAGTGGTGGTTTTCCGCTTCCCCGAAGACCCAAAACAATTTTTCATCAAAAGAATCATCGGCCTGCCTGATGAAACCGTTGAGATAAAGAATAATGAAGTGAGGATTTTAAATGAAGAAGAGCCGCTTGGATTTAGATTAGACGAATCAGAATATCTTAGTCCCGAAGAAATTACCGAAGGCAATTTAAAAATAAAATTGAAAAAAGATGAATACTTTGTCTTGGGCGACAATAGGCTTTTTAGCTCCGACTCCAGGCGCTGGGGAATTCTGCCCCGGCGTTTTATTACTGGCAAAGTTTTTATCCGGGCTTGGCCTTTTGATGAAATAAGGTATTTCCCGCCAGTTATATATCCTCTAACGGCGGACTAATCTTAAAAATAAAACCCCGGGTTAAACCCGGGATTTTATTTTTCAAATCTCCTGAAGAGATTATAATCTTGTTCTTTTTTTAGCCATTTGTCTATGGAACAAAATATATTTTTGTCCCATTATTTTTATGACAGGCGACTACTCTGCCATTTTGAAAAAATATTTTTGTTAAAGATTCTATTCAATAGAATTATAACACTCTAAAATAAATTTAGAATAAAAATCTGTGGATAACTTTAAAAAAACAAAAAAATATTTTTATTTCTTCTTCCATTGGACGAATTTGGTAATTTTTATTTCCAGAGGATCGGCTTTCCGCAAACCGTAAATCATTTTTTTATTTAAAATCGGAACATGAGGAATATTGTCAAACGATTTAGCGATAAATTCCAAACTTTTTTCCGAAGTCATCCATCCGAATTTATCGAATCTTGACAAATTGATCGGTCGTGAGTAGCTCCGCAGTGTTTTTTTGCCATTATCAAAAAAGTATTCATTGAAAAAAGACATAACCAGTTCCCGGATATTCCGATAAACCGGGTCGCGATACCTTAAAATGGCGTGATTGGTTTTACTGATGGCGCCCCAATGCCCGTTCTCTTTAAAAACAGCAATGACATGATAATCATCTTCAACCGTCGTTTTTAAATCAACTAAAAGGGGCTTGTGTCCATGGAAACGAAGGATTGCCGCCGCAAGAAGCGCTCCTTCGAAACAATGGGCTTTCTTATTTTCCAAAACTAATTTCGGAGACGAATTTACTTTTCTAAATTCGAAATTGGCTTCTAATGTTTCCAGGAAATCCTGGATTTTCCTGGGAGTATTCAGTTTTTTAAATAAACGAAGCTGGTCTTCGGTAAAATCCGAAAACTTTTTTTCACCGAATTTCGTAGATAAGAGTGACATTCGAAATTATTTCTTGAGAGCCCGGCTCAATTGACGGTCCGGTTGAACCTTTGGCCTCTAATCCGTAGATAATCGGCGGGCCGTAAAAACTTTCCTGAATAGAAATCAGTCTGCCGACTCTGAAGCCGCTAGCTTTAGCCATTGATTTTGCTTTTTCTCTGGCTTGTTTGATGGCTTTTTCGCGGGCTTCGTTTTGGAATTTAACCGGATCGTCAACCATAAAATTAGGGCCGGAAACATTATTGGCTCCGCGTTCAACCACTCCGGCCAAAATATCGCCGCCCTTGTTCAAATCCCTGACTTTAACTGAAAGATTCTGGCTGATAGTGTAACCAATTACTTCTGATGAAGGTGGACATGGCCGAGAAAAACCGTCAAAAATAACCAATGGGCAGGGAATGCTTTGATATCGCGGAGAAATATTATAAAACTGTGTTTTAATATCTTTTTCATCTATCCCCTCTTCTTTCAAAAAAGAAACCGCCTTATTTATTTTTTCGGCGTTTTCTTTCTGCAAATCGGTTAAATTTTTGCCTCCTTCAGTCAAAACCCCAAAATTTATCTCAGCCACATCCGGCACGGCTACTATTTCCCCTTCGCCGGAAACCGTAAAGCTTCGCTCCGGCACAACCGATCGCGAATAAGCGCTGACATACCAAAAAACAGCAATCATAAAAAGAAAAAACAAAAATGCTTTTGATTCTTTAAGCCAAAAACCGTGATAATTTTTTACATCTCTATCCATTATTTAATAATATGTTACTTATTTAATTTTTTCCAGAGCCAGACAACCGCTAGAATTCCTCTTAGAAATTAGAAGCCTAAGAGTTTACCGAAATTAGCCCAAGTGTTTTCGATTGTTCTGGCGAGGAATCCTTCCGGCTGGCAATACTTGCCGTCCCAAACCCGGTCAAGACCGGCGCAGTGAAGACTGGCAAAATGGTTATAGAGGACGCCGCTGGTCGGGGGCGGTGGCGTCGGAGATGATTCCGGCGGAGGGGAATAAGTGCTTGGCGGCGGTGAATACTCGGTTGTTGGGTAAGGCGTGTAAGTAGTGGTGCTGCCCTGACAGGAGTTTGTAGCGCTGTCCCACCACTGGCCCGAAGGACAGGACGGATACGGGGTGTAAGCAGTAGTCGGATATGGTGTGTAAGTAGTGGCGGTACCGCTCCCGCAATCAGACGGACAGCTTGAAGACGATTCACTGCTGGAACAAACAGCATCACCGCAATATCCGGAATATGGCGTGTAAGTCGGCGAAGTGCTTGACTGCCGGCAGCTATTAGAGGCCTGATCCCAGTACCAGCCCGAAGAACAGGAGTAAGGCGCCGGGGTGTAGGTTACCGAGCCGGAGCAAGCGTTCTTGGCATAATCCCACCACTGGCCGGAAGGACAGGAAGGCACGGGAGTGTAACTGCCTGCGGTGCTTGATTTACAGCTGTTTGTAGTGTAATCCCACCATTGGCCCGAAGGACAGGAAGGCACGGGAGTGTAAGTAGTAGCTGTGCTTTGATATGAAGAACATGAACCAAAACTGCTTGTGCTGCTGGAATTTAATGGTCCGCACTTTGTAGAATCAGCGTCAGACATACAGTAGCCGCCGGCGTTATTGACATACATTATATGGGAACCGCTGGGGCAAGAACCGCTTGATGTCGGAGACGAGTATGTCGGATAAGGAGAATAAGTGCCGGTGCTTGATACGCAGGCGCTCCTCGCGTAATCCCACCACTGGCCCGAAGGACAAGTTTGAGGCGATGAATAGGCCGGGCACTTAATCGTTGTCTTACCGTCAGAACTGTAGCAGGTGCCGGCATAATCTTCGCGGTCGTTCATGCAATACCCGCCGCTGTCAGAATGAGAATGATAGCCGGCCGGACAGCCAAAGGCGCCCGGACTCGGGTATGGGCTGGGACTGGTTGAACCAACGCAATAGCCTCTGGCCGGATCCCACCACTGGCCGGATGGACAAGTTTGGGGAGACGAATATGCGGGACATTTTATGGCTGATTTTCCGTCAGCGCTGTAGCAGGTGCCGGCATAATCTTCGCGGTCGTTCATGCAGAACCCGCCCTGCTCGCCATGATAATGATAGCCGGCCGGACAGTTCCCGACGCCAATCGGAGGAGAGGTCGCACAGCTTGTGTCGGCTGAATCAATTAATCCGTCGGCGTCATTATCAACCCCGTCAGAACACTGGCCCGGGTACTGGCCTTCCCAGCCGCTTGGATAAGGAGTCCAAACCGGTCCGCCGCCGGAACATCCCGGGCTAGCCGCACTGTCCCCTTCTTTGGCTGACTTAGTCATCGGCCCGTCACAATAAACTTGCCGACCCGTTGAATCGGTGTACATCTGATGGCAGCCGGTGCCTAAAAGACTAATCAATGATGGAGAACAGCTTGAGCCGCCGGGTCCGGGAGAATAAGACGGCCAAGGCGTATAGCTTGGCTGGGGCCAGCCGCCTTCGCAGTTATTCGGCGCCCCAAGACTTAGGCCGCTTGTGCTCACTGCCGCGCCCGACGGACTGCCTTCATGACAATTAACGTAATCAGCCTCGCACCAAACTGTGTAGCCAAGGGGCTTCCCGTCTTTTGACGCGTTTGGATAAAAGCATTTCTGCATCCCGCCCGGACCCGGAGTGTAATCTGGCTTGCCTCCTGAAACCGGATAATACTCATCCCAGTCTTCAGGTCCGTAGCAGCTTGGATCAGCCGGAAAATCGGTCTGGCCGTCGTTGTCATTGTCAATGCCGTCAGAACACTGGGGTTTAGCGCCGGGGCCGGTTGGGTAGGGCCCCGGATAAGTCGGATAAGGAGAATAGGTCGGAATTGGCTTACAAGGCCCATCTACCCAGCAGCCATTTTCGTTTCTAAACGATTCATGATACTGGCCGGCCGGACACTCTATATAAGGCGAAGCTGGACAAATCGGCGGATTAGTTGGAAAAGGCTGGGGTCCGCCAATCCCGACATCGCAAAACTGCTTAGCCGAAGCAAAATCTCCGGAAGTAATAGCTCTAAGACACTCTGGACTTGGCCCAAAACCTTGCGGTCCCTGGATTCCTGGTGTCCCGGGCGCTTGAGGCCCCGGCGGATAAGGCGGATATGGCGGGTAGGGCTGGTAGTAAGATGGCCGGTAAGACGAAGGTCCGTAAGATGACGGTCCATAAGGAGGCTGTCCGCCCGGCTGATAAACAGCGTCTCCATAAGGCCCGTAAACCGGCTGGCCGCTGGTTATATTCTGTTCTTCAATAGCCGGTCTTTTAAGAGTGTATTCGTACTGCTGATATTTGATGACCGCCTCATCGCCGGTAAAACCAGAAAGCTTCTCTTTGGAACCGAAAGAAATGCATTCCGGGCCATTCACGGGATTAGAGCAATAAACAAAACATTCTCTTTCATTCTTACAGCCCCCCGGGCCGGTAAAAGTTCCACTCGTGAATTCACTTCTCTTTTGAGCCAGCTGGTCGCCTCTATTCAAATGAGATTTAATTTCTTCAACAATAAGTCTGACTTCCGGATTCGTTGCGGCTAAAGCTTCGATTTTCGGCAAGGCCCTTTTGCCTCCTTCTAAACATTTTAAACCGATAGACTGGTCAAGCGCCCCTTGCTCGCAAAGGTTAGGGTTAAAACCTATTTCGGCTCTCATTATCTCAAAAACCTGATCCATCACGTCAAAATCATTCTGGAAATCGTCATTGATGAAATCTCTGCAGGCCTTGGGATCCTGGACGCAAACATCAAAATTATTGACCCCGCCCTTTTCTCTAAACTTGCCCACCATTTTAACTGCAAAGTCTTTATCGGCCTGGGTGGCAAAACCCTGAGAAACCATAAAGTCCATACCTTTTGAAATTGCTTCGACATTGCCGGCCTTGCCTTCGGCTTCCATATATTGGCCGATCTGGTCAGGACTGGACAAAGTCCGGCCGTCCAAAGTGGTAAAAACGAAATTCTGGGCTTTTTTATAATAGTAATCAGCTACTCCGCTGACCCGGTTGTAAGAATTCTCAAGCTCCCTGACTCCTTTGGAGCCAAAAAAATCCGACGCAATATTTTTACAGACCTCGGGGATAGCCGAAGTTCCGGAGGCTCTGGCTTCGGCTCCCGGATTCAAACAGAAATTGCCGCAGCCAGAAACCGTATTATCGCCGCACTGGTATTTGCCGCTTGATAAAGCTTCTTTAAATTGAACGGTTCTTTCGGTAGAATCGCCAATCGCATCAATCTGGGCTCTGGCCTCGGTTGGAACGTATTTTCTAACTTTATTTTCTTTGGATAATTTGGCGCAACCCCTTAAAACTTCAACCGGGGCTGTATCCGGATCCATATCAATGCATTGATCAATGGTCAGGCCAGCGCTTTTGGCCAACTCCACGATCTCTTTCTTTTCCCGGACTATGGTCGGGGTCAGATCAATCTGCGAAGCCAAAGAAGGATTTTCTCTGGAAATTTTAGTAGCCAAACTCTGAGCCACACCAACCAAACATTCGATATTTTGACAGTTCTTTATTTGATCAGCCACCTGACCTTTTATTTCATCTAAAATTATGTCGACTTGGGCTAAACGTTTCTTTTCGAAAAGATTATGTCTTTTGCCGATTTCGGCGCAGTCAGCCGCGTATTTATCCTGACTGCAGATTTCTTTTGCCTGTTCGTGAGTCACGGTCTGGCCATAAACTTCACTTAAATCTTGCAAGGCCGCGTCAATTTGTTCTTGGGTAACGCCTTCGGCTAATTCGGCCTCAACATAACTAAAAACAGCCGCCAAAGAAATCAAGACAGCCGTCATTAAAACAATAAGACCAATTGGACTAAAGCTATACTTTTTATTCATAAAAAAACCGTATTAAAACGGATTAAGAATTTTCTTGGTTTTCTCAAAAGGATTAGCCTCGACTCCTCCCAAAGGATTGGCTACTCCGAAAGGATTGGCCGCCTTGGCGGCATCTTCGGCCGCTTTCTTAGCTGATTCGACCTGAACTTTCTTTATGTCGGCTTCGGCTTTTTTGTAGCCCCGGCTCTGACCAGACCAAAGCCCGATAGAAAAAGCGACCACGACCAAAACTGCGGCTATAATCAATTTATCTTTATCCCACATATATAATTTTTGGAAATTTAAAAATTTAAAATTTTAACGACCTTAACTTTAATTATATTTTTTAAAAAAAAGTAAAACAAATTAAACTGTGGATAACTTAAATTCCAAACGGTAAAACTTATGACCGTTATATTCGCCCGGCTCATCCAAAAGCCGAAAACCTTGTTTTATATAAAAATCCTTAACCCCATATTCGTAAAAAGAGGTGGTGCGCAGAATTTTAAATCCTTTATCTTTGGCAAATTTTTTGGCGAATTCAACTAACTTACTGCCTATGCCTGACGATTGCGCATCCTTTACCACAGCTAAAGTTTCAATATATAACATCCCGTTTCTCTCACGTAAACTGACCATACCAGCCGTTTTTCCGTTCTCTTCGCCAATATAATACTCCCCTCTCTTAATCTGTTTCTTAATAAACTCTTCGGTATCCCAGACAAAATCGGGCATATCAATATAAAGCAAGCCGGCGATTTCCTTAACCGCTTTTAAATCGCCTGAATTTGCCAACCTGAGTTTCATTGTTTAATTATATCAAATGCCCTTTAAGTTAAACAAAAACGTCCCGCGATCAGTAGCGAAACGTTTTTGATACGAGAACTCCTTTAAGGAGTATCGGCGACTTCGATTCTAAATTTCAAATTATCTGGCTTTTTCGAGAGGGGGAAAAAGATCCGGGTCTATAGTCCGGCTGAAACAAGTCTGGCCAGCCTCGTGGAGCCAGTTTTCGTCAAAGCCGGAATAGTAGCCGGGATAGTAATCTGGGCGCGGAGCCAGAAGGGCCGGCTTGGCTTCATTTCCGATCCAGCTCTCTTTGTTAGAAGCCTTAAAAACGGCGCAAAGCTCAAATTCCAAAGGCCCGAGTACTTTATATATATAAGACTCCCCTGTCTCGGGATCTTTGGCTGGACTAAAACCACGGATACTGTCTTTAAGCTGATCCAAAGATTGAGGCAAAATTTCTTTGGCCTGCCAATAATTTATCACTTCATTCTGAATTGATTGAAGATCCTGAATCCGGCGCTCGTCGAATCTCCGTTCCCGCTCGCTAAACGGAGAACCGGCATTGAAAAAACCGAAAACAATGAAGAAAGTAGCTGAAGCAACAACGCTCCGGACAAACCATTTCATTCTGGGGTGTTTCATCGCCGGAACGCTTTTGCGGATATTCCAAAGATAGTAGATAAACACCGCAAGAGCGATCAGGAAAACCGCCAGGATTTTAAGGACGAACTGAACAGTCAGGTCGCCGTTTAAAAATCGGAAAACCAAAGATACCAAGTCGCCGACAATAACGATTGCCGCCGCAAAAAGAGTAAAATGTAAAAACCACTTCCTTGATCTAAGCTCTTTTTTCTCGGGGTTTTTTTCAAGATCTTTCTGAAGAAAGGAATTCCACCAGATAAAAAGCGGGAAAACAATCACCAGTATCGCAAGTGGCCACCTTAAAGATCCTCTGGCAAACTGCCCGTAGTCATAATTTAAAACATCCGGGAAATACAAATTAACCAACCCGAAAATTAGAGCCCCGAAAGCGATTACCGAAACATAAAGGCCGATAATGGCAAGTAATTGACCGAACACATCTTTTGGTCCTGTTTTTTTAGAATCTGTCATTTTAATAATTATTACCGTGAAAAAAGCCAGTCCATCAATCGTTTGCGATGTTTATCGATTGACCAGTCATTTGTTTTTTTAAAAAGCATAGGGTGTATAATTTGAAATTGTTTTAATGCCCCGGTTGTCGCGCGCGGAAAATCTTTAGGAATGCTTTTATTATAACTTTCAATAAAAACGGCTATAGAGGTAATGGCTTGGTTTTGTTCAAATTCAGCGCTCTTAGACTTCATTTAATAAAAATAACATAAATCACTTAAAATAGCTATTTTTATTTGAGTTATGAAATCTATTCATATCTTATCTCAATTTTATCATTATTTTGCATCTGGTAATTCTCAAACTCTGTATTTGGATTGCCGTTCACAAACATTTTTACAGTGCCATTAGATCCATTGCAGAATTCGAGAATACAATTTTGGTTGAACTGTTCCCCCCAAATTTCAAAGAATCTTCTTAATTGTGTATCCTTTTTTCTTACAAGTCCCTGTACCTCTAAATGTAATACCCCGCTTGAATCGTGAGTATGGATTGATTCGTGACGAATACCAATACCTAAATTAGCAGGGATTTCCTGCTTTTGTCCTTTAGTAAAAATAAACAATTCCGGATGCCAATGGATGCCCCTTCGGGATAAAATCTCATCTTCTGGGGTAGTTGGTCGTGTCGCACTATACCAGACAAGCGCGCCGACTCCACCAGCAATGACTATAAGGGAAACTGCTATTTTGAGTGTTCTTTTTATCATCCACCTCCGAGATGATATCTGCTGTTTTTCTAATTTCTTTTCTTTTTTAAACTGGTATGAATCTTTGTTTGATTGTATTTCTTCCATGGTTAATCATGGTTAATAATGAAATAATTTTTTAGACGCGTTTTTCATTGCGCTTGAGTATTAAATTTAGATGGTGAAATATACAATATATTATATACTGCATATTTCACCACGGATCGCGAGGACGAGCGGAGTTAGCGGCTTGCAACGACGACTAACTCCGGAGTAGCGGCGCCCAGGATATCTTCTCTCCCCTTGTACACAGTCATGGTTAGACCGATCGGAAGATTGTTGATCAGAATCGTCCGGCCGTTCTCAAACATCAGAGCATCCCGATGGACATTCTGGCGGTTCGGTAATTGCATGAAGATCGCGCTCAATTCCCCCTTTGGCAATTCGAGCGACTTCTGAATCTCCTTGGGGAGCTCCAGAATCTTCAAACAAGCCCCGCTCCTCAAACAGACTGCGGTCGTGAGATCGCCGGGCGACGCAGTCCCGCGCGTGTACCGACCGAACTGAGTAATGACAAGCTCCTCTCCCGGACGATAGTCCCGCCGGTTCGGGGCCACAACGGAGAAATCACACATGACCCTACCCTCCTTCTTGAGTCGGACATCAACTCAAAGAACTAAAACTAAATTGAACTAAATTTATGATAAATCAGCCTCCGCAATATAGCAAGTTTATAAAATTTAAAGAGAGTAAAAAGGTGTCAGGAACCATTTTTTGGTCTGCCGGGTTGTCTTAATGTAATTTCTAGGTCAAACTTCTTAACCATTTTATTTAGCCACATTTCTTCTCCGTAGGGACGACTTTTAAATATAGAAGTTCTTATTTGTTCTAATTCGTTTTCTATTTGAGGTTGATTAATCCATTTTGAGTAGTTTTCAGGTTCTACTACCGGCCAAGGATAAAGTAGTCCTTTTTGTTCATCCGTACCATATTCTCTTCTCCAAAGACTAGACCATCTCCAATCTTCTGCTCTTTTAACCAGTTTAGCACGCAGGGCATTGCTTTCAATATAGTGACAAAGCTGCAAAAAATAAATATCTTTCTGAACCAGGAACGATTTATATCTACCTTGGTATAAATGTCCCGTGCCCATTGTGCGATAATGAGCATGCCATCTTTGTGTATGGGTAAGAGTAAGCCAACCCATAAATGCTACTAGGTCGCCATTATTTCTTGGGTATAAACAAAAATGCCAGTGGTTAGGCATTATTTGATAAGAGAGTATTCGCATTGAATATCTGTCTTTTGCTTCTTCGAGTATATTTTCAAAAGCTTCAAAGTCTTTTTGTTTCCTAAATATAGTCATACGGGCATTAGCACGGTTTAAAACGTGATAAATCTCTCCCCCAACATCTATTCTTAATATTCTGCCTATATTGCAACTATTGTATCATGACTAAATGGTTCCTGATACCTTTGTTGGTTCTTTTAGTTGAATTTTATTGAACCGAGTGATAAAATAATCGAATCGATAAAATTAACAATTTAATATAAAGGTTATCTATCTCCGGGGTAGCTCAACGGTAGAGCGGCTCCCTGTGGACACATTTATTCTTCTATTTTGTTATAATTTATTTAATGAAGGATAAAAAAACCTATGCTGACCGGAGAGAAGAATTGATTAGGGCAGTAGCAATTGGGAAAAAGTAAACCCCCACACCCTTACGGGTGTGGCATTGGCCGATACGCGCTTCGCGCGAACAGAAACCATTCATCCACGGGCTTACGCCCGTGGCATTCTGGGTGTGGGGGTAAAACTGAATTAGATAAATGCATCCTCGTGTGTGCTAACTGTCATCAAGAACTTGAGGCTGGCATAATGCAGCTTCCTAACGAAAGTTAGGTTGAAAAACTTCGGGATAACGGTAAAACCTTTAAAATGGTAATACCGTGGGAACCTCGCTAAACGAGGGCACCGTAGAGACTAGATACCGAAGCACCCAAAGGGGTGATGATATAGTCCACGCCTTAGTGAAAACTATGGATTAAGTGTAAGGAGATGGTTGGAGGTTCGAATCCTCCCCCCGGAGCTAGGTAACTTTTAAATCATGCCAAAAAAAAATCTTGCCCGATACTTCGCCAAGAATTTCACAATCGTTTTATCTTTGGTCCTGATCTGGCGTGGAATTTGGTATAGTTTAGATTTTATAGACACAGGATTTTTCGGAACTCATTTATACACTGCCCTTGGAGGAATTATTTTAGGAATAATTCTTCTATACCTTCCTGACAAAGATCTGAAAGAAATTGAAAAACTCTAGTAGTCCTTCAGTTTCTCAATCTTGTGATGCTGCCTGATTTTATCCAGAGCCTTCGCTTCAATCTGACGGATTCTTTCGCGGGTGACGCCGAAAACCTGCCCTACTTCTTCAAGAGTATGGGTCACTCCGTCCTTTAAACCAAACCTCATTTCCAAAATTTTCTGCTCGCGGCTGGTTAACTCGCTTATAATTTCAGTCAGATGATCTTTCAAAATCCGGTGGCTGGCCGACATCTGCGGAGTGATACTGTCCTCGTCCGGCACAAAATCAGCCAAAACGCTGTCATCATCTTCGTCGCCTATCGGCACTTCCAAAGAAACCGTGTCCTGCGAAATTTTCTGGATATGACGGACTTTTTCCACATCTATGGCCATCTCGGCGGCGATTTCCTCGGGCAAAGGCTCTCGTCCCAAATCCTGAACCAAACGCCTCACCACCTGCTGGTACTGGTTTATCGTTTCAACCATATGGACCGGAATCCTGATAGTCCGAGCCTGATCAGCCAAGGCTCTCGTTATCGCCTGCCTAATCCACCAAGTGGCATAAGTTGAAAACTTGAACCCTTTTTTATAGTCAAATTTCTCGACCGCCCGGAAAAGCCCGATGTTCCCCTCCTGAATTAAGTCAAGCAAAGTCAGATTCGGCGAACGGCCGATGTATTTTTTGGCGATTGAAACCACGAGCCGTAAATTGGATTGAATCAGTTTCTGCTTAGCCGCTTCGTCACCCCGAAGAATTTTTTTAGCCAACTCCACTTCTTCTTCTCGCTTCAAAAGCGCGTAGCGGCCGATTTCGCGAAGATACAGCTGGACCGAGTCAGAACCGAGTTCGCCTATTTCTTTTTCCAGCTTCTTATCTTTCTCAAACTCTTTTAATTTTTCTTCTTCCAGAACCTTGCCGCTCTCGATGACATTTATATTAGAAGCTTCAAGCCGTTCATAAAGCTTCTCCAGCCCGGCAATATCTTTTTCCACCTCCGGAAAATTCTGCAGAATCTCGGCTTCGGTCACAAATCCCCGGTGCCGGCTTTTAAGAATCATCTGATTTATTTTGTCTTCCTGAAAAACTCCGGTTTTACCCTGAGCCTGTCGAGGGGGTTTCCGCTCTTTTTTTAGTTTCACCGCAACTTTTTTTATTTTTTTCGGTCTACCTCTTTTGCCACGAATCTTTTTAGTGAACTTCCTTTTCTTTTGCCTTAAAACAGTCCTTCTCTTCGGACCTGTTTTTTTGGTCTTTTTCTTTTTAGTTTTCTTTTTTGACATCAAAGAGACACTAATTTACTTGAGAATTTCTGAACTTCTTTAAGAAGCAAAGGCACCTCGTCTTGGCTCTTTACCTCTTTAATTTTTATTTCCAAATCTTTGATTTTTTCCAAAATCAGTTCCTTTTTCAAGTTTTTTACCAATCGTCCGACTTCGTTTTCCAAATCTTTTTCTTCAAGGTCGCCGAAAAACTGGTCTGATTTGAATTTAACCAGCTCCAATCTAAGGTTGTCTTCATAAGAAAGAGGTACCTCAAACAAAACTTGGCCGGTTTTAAGTCTCTGAAATATATTATTATACAGCCGATCCTGAAAAATTTCAAATTCCTCTTCCGAGCCAGCCGGGAAAAACTCTTTTAACTTGCCCGGCATTCTAAAAAGAAGAGCCAAAAGTGTCTCTTCAAGAACGAGACGCCCAGTCGGTTCAAAACTGGCCAATTGATTCTCCTTGAAAAAATCTATTCCGACTCCAGGCTTCATCCCCGCCAGCATCTCAGCCAGTATTTTCTGCCCAACTTTAAGCTTACTTGAAAGCTCATCTAGCCAATGAGCTTGCTCCACTTTATTTTCAATCAGTTTTACTACTGGCAGAACCTCGCCGGCGATATTCTTTTTTCCCAAAGCAGTTTTCAAATCGTGCCGGGCTAAAGCCTTTTCAAGATAAAATTGAATTATTGACTGGTTTTTCTTTGAAACCTCAAACCATTCTTGAGAATCTACTCTAACTAAATCAGCTACATCTTTAACTTTGGAAAGCTGGGAGCTGGAGGCTGGAAGCTGGAGGTTAATAATCCCCACATTAAATCCCCCCGACAAAGCCAAATCAATCCCCCGCTTGGCCGCGGTCTCGCCGGCAAGGTCCTCGTCAAAACACAAATCAAGATTCGAAGTATAGCGCTTAATGATTCTCAAATGCCAACCGGTCAGAGCCGTGCCCGAAGAAGCGACTACGTTTTTGACTCCGGCCTGGTGGGACATAATCACATCCATATTGCCTTCAACCACAATGGCCCGGTCGTTTTTCCTGATATCAATTTTGGCTTTATCCAAACCGTAAAGAATCCTGCTTTTATCGTAAATCGCCGTTTGAGGAGTGTTTATGTATTTACCCGCCTCGACTTCGCCGGTTATCTCTTCAAATATTCTGCCGGTAAAACCAACGACTTGCGAATTTATGTCGGCAACCGGAAACATTATTCTTCCGCGAAAACGGTCATAGTAATTAGAACTTAGAATATAGGACTTAGAACTTAGATCTTCTTGTTTTTTTACGGTCAGGCCGGCCTTGAAAATTTCTTCTTCCCTAAAGCCGGCATCCTTTAAGAATATTTTCAAAGAATTCCAGGTGTTAGGCGCGTAGCCGAGCCGCCATTCCTTTATTGTTTCGATTCCCAGTCCCCTATTTTTCAGATATTCAAGGGCTTTCTTTCCGCTTTCCGATTCCCAAAGCTGTTTTTCAAAAAACTTAGACGCTAGTTCGGAGATTTCGCAGCCTTTATTTTTCTCGCCGGATAGCTCTTTGTCATAGCCTCTTATCTCAACTCCGGTTCTTTTGGCTAAAACTCTTAACGCTTCGATGAACTCAAGCCCCTCAATCTGCATTAAAAACTTGAAATGGTCGCCACTAAGTTGGCATCCGAAACAATGCCAAATTTGCCGTGTGGGCGAAACAAAAAACGACGGCGTTTTTTCATTATGGAAAGGGCAATTGGCTTTGAAATTGATTCCGGCTTTCTGAAGCTTTAAATAGCCGCCGATTAAATCAACGATATCCAGCCGCTCTTTGATTTTAGCTACATTATCTTCCATAAAATAGAGGCTAGAGGCCAGAAGCTAGAAACCAGACATTGTGAAAACAATATATCATTGATGATGACAAATGGAAAAGCGGCGGTACAAAAAGAAAGACCCGCGGCTGGGAATGGGCGGGTCCTTAAATGAACCGGGCGGGGCTGGGAAACCCCGCCCGGGTTGCCTTATGGTGAGACTCGGCCCCGACCATGAACGATCGGGAGTCGGGCGGTTCTCTCCTCCGGCAACACCTGAAATCCTAAAGCACAGAATTCATTCACTATGATTCGTTTCCGAATCATCCCCTTTTTCTG
>JBBTXZ010000008.1:0-3254 GCA_038062015.1 Patescibacteria group bacterium
GGGGTGGGATGAACCAAAGCTTAAAGAATTGTTGAATTGGGAGCCAGAGCTCCGCTCTCTGACTCAGAAAGGGGTGGGATGAACTAACCCGCCCCCGGCTCTTTCCAAGTCAACCTCCAAAAGGTTGACTTTTTTTAAAAAACAGCCCGCTCAAAATCTCAGAGCGGGCTTTCAATCGTTAAATAACACCACCTCACTTTCTTTTGTTGGTAAAGAACTTCTGCGTTTCAGTCGCCACAACTCTGGCGGCATTACTATCTCTGGCTTGCTTTCGGTTGCAATGGCCACAGTAGATTTGTCCGTCTTCCAAGGCAACCAGATGTTGATTTTCCGGCTTTCCGGCGTTGGTAAACCAGCAAGACGAACAGGTGAAAGTTGTTCTGAAAGAACTAAGCGTGAACAACTGTCTTCTTCTCCCCCGCCCAGTCACCGGCAAACCGAGAATCACTGATTTGTAGGTCAGAAAAGCCACGTCCTTCCCGAAGTCCCAATGGGACCGCAAAAGATTGGTTCTGCCGGACCATGTTGATTTATTAACGCCGGAAACGTCTTCAATTCCGATTGCCGCCTGATATTCCTTCGCCAAAGCCAGAATTTTCAGCAAGACCTTCTCACGCTCCAACTTCATTGCCCCTCTGTAGCGCGGAAACCTGTCGGTTCTCATTCTTGCCCGGGCATAGGCTCTTTGCTTAGCCGCTTCGCTAACCAGATTCTTGAGATGACTCTGGTCATACAGGTCCTCTCTCATAATCCGGCCGTCCTTGTCGGTCAGGGCCCAAGACAGGGAGAAAAAACCCAGATGGACGCCAAGAAACGCTTTGGGTCTTATCGGTTCCGCCTCGGGCATGTCAACCACGATGTTGAAATGCCATCTGCCATTTTTAAACATAAGCTCGGCGGTCCTCGGGCTTACTTCCGGCATAGCAAGCATCAGGTCGGCATTCCGCTGGTTGTCCATCTTTCTCTGATGCTCCAGAGGAAAAATCTCCCACTGGCCGGAGTTCGGAACTTTGATATCTTCTCCTTCCCTTAGCGGGACGAGTTTATTCGAAAGGCGAAATCGTTTGCCATTTCGCATCACTACGCCCGGCGGCAAGCGGTTTCTTCCTCTTTCTCTTGAAAAAAGAGGTAGGCAGACAAAAATCCTTCCGCTCTCGTTGTGCCGGGAAAGAAGAAAGTCGCTTGGTCCAGAAAAAAGAATTGGAATGAATCTCGGTTCAAAGCTGGAAGAGATCAACTTAGCCAGCTCTTGTATTCTTTCCGTCCCTGTTTCCGGATCAGCGACTTCCAGAACAGCCGAATTAAAATTCGCGGCGAGTTCACTTCGGTCAAAACTTCTTTCCTTGACCTCTCCGACATCGCCAGTCAGGCGGCGAGGCTGTTCTTCTTCGGTCTGGCGCAGACGAAACTGCGACAGCAGCGTTTCCGCCGCCTGATTTCTGGCTCCGTTCCCAAGTTTTGAATGAAGCGGCAAGTTGGAAAGTGAAACTTTAGAAGAAAGCCAGTTAGCCAGATAGTGGGCCGAGGTCAAGCCAAACTTTTGTTTCCCATCCTTATCCAGTATCGGTCCGTCATCGTTGACAAGAGGAAAAGTGAATGGGATTTGATTCCAGTTGTCCAATCCCCATCTCACAACCCTTTGCCAGGCCTGGCTAAAAGCAGTTGCCGTTTCAAGTAAATCATTCTTCTTAGGAATAGGAAGTCGAACGGTTATCTCCCTATCCTTTATTTCCTTTTCTTGATGGCGGCGTCTTAACCAACCTTGTCCGTCGCTGTTTTTGCCGTCCGAAATGAGACATGTCAATGTAAGGTGCAAGTATCACCTCCTTGGTGAAAGTAACGATAATTTAGCAACAAAAGATTATATTGTCAAGAAAAAATTTTAACCGTTAATGTAAGCTGACTTTTTATATTTTTCAATTAATTCAATAATAAATTTTTCAATTGGTTTTTTAGATTTTGACCAAGGCTCGGATTCTTTGATTTCTTTAAACCAAAATTTTCTGAATCTTTTTAAAACCGATTTTCTTAATTCTCCGTTTCTGCCAATAACATCTTTTTTCTGTTTATGCAAAAACGATATTACTATATGATCGTTAATCGGACGGAATGGTTCCATTAAGTCAAAAACAAAAGGAAAATTTAGACTTTTTCTGTGATGCAGAAGCGGAACAGTCGGATCAAGACCGGCTAAAACCATCGTTTTAAGAGTTATAGAAGACAAAAGGGCGTAGCCGTAATTTAATAATTTATTAACCGGATCGTCAGAATTTCTCTTTCGTCTTCCCGGAAATATTGATTTTGGAAATAATCTTGAAAAAGCAAGCCAGTATGCTCGGCTTGAACGGGCTTCCAATAGAAAAATATCGCGACTGATTTTTATCGCCGGAAGCCTTTTTTTAACTAAGTCGCCAAATAATTTAATAAAATATCTGAAATCATACCCTTCAAGTATTTTTATTTCTTTCCCTTTATTTAGCCTTAAAGAACGGATGTGATAATGCAGAACTTGATGCTGTTTTCTTATTTTTTGCCTAAGGATTTTTAAAACAAAATCAGTACTCTTTTTGCTATTGGAAAAATCCGACTGCCGTTCTTTTATGCCGGCGGATCTTTTAAATTTACTGATTACAGAATACGGCCTGTCTAAATCATCAAGAAGGACTATCGGTATGTCTCTTTTCAAGCACCTTAAAAACAATGCGCTGGAAAAACTTACATAGGACCCTTTGATTACAATATATGATAATTCTTTAAACAGTACGGATTCAACTATATCTTTATTTTTAAAAATAATTTTTTCTTTAGAAACTGATATAAAATCTCCGTAATTTTCTGCAATTAGAGGTCTGCGCATAAAAATAAAATAATCAGTAAAAACAAAAAAAGTCAACCTTTTGGAGGTTGACTTGGAAAGAGCCGGGGGCGGGTCAGTTCATCCCACCCCTTTCTGAATCAGAGAGCAGAACCCTACGGAGTGGAATCGCCTCGTTGCATTGGTTCATCCCACCCCTTTCTGAATCAGAGAGCTGAACCGGGCCAAAGAATTAAAACAATTGGTCATAAGTTCATCCCACCCCTTTCTGAATCAGAGAGCTGAACCATATCTCCAATAACTTTTTTTGAACCATCGGGTTCATCCCACCCCTTTCTGAATCAGAGAGCTGAACCTCACTGGATTTGGGCGGCGGGCTCTGTCAGTTCATCCCACCCCTTTCTGAATCAGAGAGCTGAACCTAGAGGGGTTTTTCTTG
>JBBTXZ010000009.1:0-19931 GCA_038062015.1 Patescibacteria group bacterium
TGGCCAGAGGGGTTTTTTGTTGGAGAAAACCCCTAATAAACCATCGATTTTTGACAAAAGAATGACAAGGGAAGATGCAGAGATGCAGAAGATGGGCAGTCCGCGTTATATGTGCTATAATTAGAAAATGAACTCCGGCATTAATTTGGATTTAAAAAAATTTTTCTGGGATGTTAACCCCGATACTTTGGATTTCAAAAAGAACAGCGAATACATAATCGCCAGAATTTTAGAATACGGCGATCCGGAAACGCTTGGATGGCTATTTAAAACTTACAACAAAGAAATAATTATAAGAGTACTTAGAGAGAAACGCGGTTTTTCAAGAAAAACGGCAAATTTTTGGAGCAAGATTTTAGATGTGAATAAAAATGAGATTCAATGTTTGAAAAAGTTTTACCAAGAGACGCGAAAAATTCACTGGCCTTATTAGGTGAAAGCGGTTTACTAAAAGACGCTTACTTAGCCGGCGGCACGGCTTTAGCGTTGCATATTGGCCACAGAATTTCAGTTGATTTTGACTTTTTTACCGGAAAAGAATTTAATCACGATTATTTTGTTCAAAAACTTACTGAGCTTCCGGTGAGTTTTCAATCGGAGAGAGTAGAACCAGGCACAATTTTTGGCTATTTGGATAAAACTAAGTTCAGTCTGTTTTTTTATAAATATCCTCTTTTGGTCAAAACCCATCAATTTTTAAACTTAAATATTTCAGATATTAAAGATATTGCGTCGATGAAATTAGCCGCGATTAGCGATCGTGGGATGAAAAGAGATTTTATTGATTTATATTTTATTGTGGTTGAAGAGAAACTGTTTACCCTTGAGGAGGTTTTTGGGTTTTATGACCGGAAATTTTCAATTTTAAACCAGAACAAGAGTCATATTTTGAAAAGTCTTATTTACTTCGACGATGCCGATGGACAAGGTATGCCCCAGATGTTAAAACAAGTAAGCTGGACAAGAGTTAAAAAGTTTTTTGAACGGGAGACAAAATATTTAATCAAAAAATTATCAGCGATTTGATAACAACAAAAGCTGAAAACTAAAGAAGATTAAAGATTCCCGGTTTTAATAAAAGGAATAAATTACTTCAACCTGTTTTAATGTTTAAAAAAGAAGAATTAAATATTTCAAGAACTATTTACGAAAGCGGCGGAGTTAAATTAGAAGGACTTATTTTTAAACCCAATCAAACCGGAAAATTTCCCGGTGTTGTTTTTATTCACGCATCCATTATATGCCTTGAAGACTTAGTGTCTAAATTTTGGGGTACCAAGCAAAAATTAACAGCTATTCTTCAAGCCCCTCATAAAACGCTGATTTTTGACAAAGTAACATTGACTTTTTCTCTTTTTTGAATAAGATAAACATTACAGCTCTTTCTAAGGGCGGAGAGGAGGATTAAGAGAGATGGAAAAAGAACTTGTTCAGGTGAGGACCCCTGAGGATGCTTCCGGAGGTCGTTTGCCTTTGATGATGCATTTCTCCAGGGTTCTTCCAACTGAACCGGAGGACGGCGCTACTGCGAACGACAGTGGCGGCACCACTGGCGATCCTCGTATGGGCGAGGATGCCAACATCGACTACGATGACTGACCGGAGGTGATGAACGGGTCGCACAAGGCAATCTTGTGCGACCACTCTTTAAGAAAGGGAAAGAAAATGTTGCTGATTGTCAGCATGCGGGGTGATTACCACGTTTCTTACTTAATGGAAAGAATGGCTCAGAGTCATCGGGATAATACTGTTGTTTTCCACACCGAAACATTTCCGATGGAAAGCAGTATTGTTTTAAGGAACTATGCCAATGATTCCTACCTACAAGTTCAGGGCAGAAGTATTTGCCTTGGTAGTGTTTCTAGTATTTGGTATCGTCGGCCAGCTCACCCAATCATTGCCCCCAGCATCGTGGATGTCGATGCTAGAAAGTATGCGGAAGGCGAAAGTTGGGATGCCCTTCTGGGGTTATGGGAAGGAATAAATGGTTTGCTGGTCAGTAAACCGTCCTCAATCAGAAGTGCTTCCCACAAATGGGAGCAAATCAGAAGAGCACAAAAGCTAGGGTTCAAAGTTCCAAAGACTCTGATAACTAACAACCCAAAAGAGGCTCGCCAGTTCTGTGGCAGTGTCGGCGCGACGGCGGTAAAAGCTGTCTTAAGGAGCGTGATTGCTCACAAAGATAGGCATGAGGCGGCATACACTACTCCTATTGATTTTGACGATCCAAGGATAGAAGATGTTGACCTTGCGCCTTGTATCTTTCAAGAATACGTGCCAAAACAACTGGAACTCCGAATAACGGTTGTGAGCGATTCTGTGTTTGCTTGCGCCATTCACTCCCAAAGGTCGGACAAAACAAAACACGACTGGCGCAACTACGATCTTAAGAACACGCCGCACGAATCCTGGGTTCTCCCAAAAGACGTAGAAAGAAAATGTAAGGAGTTGGTTCGTAGTTATGGTCTGAACTTCAGCGCTATAGATATGATTCTGACTCCAGACGGGGAGTATGTTTTTTTGGAGCTTAATCCTAATGGCCAATGGGCATGGATTGATGAGTTGACTGATCTGCCTATTGCCGAGGCTTTGATTCGTCTTTTGTTTTCGCCGGCCCCTGCGTAGTCGTACAAAGGGGCCATTTTCAAAAATGGATTTACTGCCGGATAAAAAATCTTCCGAATTATTAAAGAAAGCCTGGGATTTAGACCAAGAGGCCTTACTTAAAACAAAAAACAGCAAAAGAAGAAAAAAGTTATGGCGAAAGTCAATGAGAATATGTCAAAGTTTGCTTAAGAAATTTCCGAGGGAAATCAATCTTCTTACTAAAATTGCCACCATATACCAACATCAGGGCAAATTTGATAGAGCCGGCTACTTTTTACAAAAAGCAAAAAAGTATCACCCAAAAGTTTTTATAATCGATTTTTATTTCGGCAATCTTTACAGAGCCAAAGAAAATCATAAATTAGCAATTAAGTATTATTTAAAAGCGTTAAAGAAATCTAAAAACGATAAGTTAATAAAAAAATCCATAGAAGATTATCGGGACTATTTACGAAATTCCTAACAATTCTAAAATTCTTTAAAACCCTCCCCAAACCCTCAAATTTTTGACAAAATAACATTGACTTTTTCTTTTTTTTGAATAAGATAAACATTACAGCTCTTTCTAAGGGCGGAGAGGAGGATTGAGGAGAGATGCAGATAGAAACAAGAGAGGGGGTCCAGGTGGAGCTCCCGGCGACAGACAGGGTCTCTGAGGTGATTGCCGTAGCTATGGCTTTTCCGATGGACAACGTGGTCCGACGCTATGCCAAGGATAACGGTTTGCCGTTGGAAGTGGCCAAAGAACACGAAGTGGAGATGAAAAAGTATTTGGCACTCTGTGCCATCCACCGCGGCGGCGGACTGGGCATGTCCAGGGTCATTGATGAACTCTGGCATACGTTTATCTGGTTCACCCGTGACTATCATCGGTTCTGTGACGAAGTTGCGGGACGGTACCTTCACCACGGGCCGGCAACGGAAGAGAATCTCGCAAGCGGAAAGAATGTAGAGGACTATCTCATTACTCTTTCCCTCTATCGCGAGCACTTTGGTGAGCCGCCGGTTCATCTCTGGCCAAAGCCAAAGGAGAAGAAGTCGGATTGTACAGACTGTCAGTGCGGCCCTCCCACTGAATGTCAGTCTTCGATCCAAGCCACTACTTGTCAAGGCGAAGGATGTACCGGCTGTAGCGGCGCTGGCTGCAGTGGTTCAGGTTGCAGTACTTGCAAGTAGGAGAGAGAAAAGCGGAACGCGACTGGATTTTATGCACTCGGTCGCGTTCCGCTAATTTTTATGAAACAAGGCCTCCAAATTAAGTTTATTTATAGCTATACATATTCCGTAAATCTATACAGAGTTTTAAATGAAGATAAATCTAATTTTGGAAAATTATGGGAAGATACAAAGACATATGGTTCTAATTTTGAAAGCTATCTAAAACAATATAAATCAAAAATTTTAGAACTCATACCTGAATACAGCGGTTATGGTTGGTCAGAATTTGCCGAACCGACTATATATGTATATCCGATACATCCCTCTTTAAGGATTCCTTCTTTTTCTCATCCTTTAACTTTAAAGGTTCGAGAGAACATTAATCTAACCTTAGGAGTTTTTATACATGAATTGGCCCACAACAACATGAATTTTAAATTTCCATCTTTGGAAATAATGGAAAAGGCAATGGCGACCATCGCTGTTAAAATATTAGAAACTCTCAATTTGTCAGCTGACTCTTATCGTTCTTTTGCAGTTGAAGTTTTTGAAAAAAGATTTGGTTCTAAATCCGCGCTTGAACCGACCCTGGCAGATAAAACCGTAAGAAGCTATCTCAAAGACTTGACAACTCGTTGAAGTAGTTATAATTACTTGATAACAGTTCATTCCAAAAGAGGTGAAAAATGAAGTTAGTGCTGATTGGGAAATGGCCACCGATTGAGGGTGGTGTTAGTGTTTTAAACTACTGGACTTGCAGAATTTTGGCCGAGGCCGGTCACGAAGTTCATGTCGTAACCAACGCCCAAGAGGTTGAACCGCAGTATCGAATGTGGTTGCGAGATGAAGACCGGGAAATGTTGGAGCCGGATTTCGCAAGAAGCGGCGGAGGCCGTGTTTTCGTTCACAATACACAAAAGGCCGACCGTGTTTCTTATATCCCTTGGGCCAATCCTTATGTGACCAAACTAACTGGTAAAGCTTTGTCAGTGGCGCGGTCGCATGGATGCGATTTGATTTACGCTCACTATCTTGAGCCTTACGGCGTGGCAGCAGCTCTGGTTTCTTCTTGGCTAAATGTGCCGTATCGAATCAAGCACGCCGGTAGCGACATCGGACGGTTGGCTCTTATTCCCGAACTCGGAGAGGTTTACCGTGAAGTTCTAGGTAGAGCGGAGAAGGTGATTACCACTCCTCGCCATAGAGAGAAGCTTGAAGGGCTGGGTGCGAAGTCAGACTCTTTTTTATTTGACAGAAATTTCAGTGTTCCCACCGACTATTTCAATCCCAGAGCTTTGCCATTGGATATCAGAACCATTTCTTCGCAGGCCGCTCAGTGGTGTGAAAATCTCGGTTATCCGCAACCGGTTCGCGAAAGGATTATTCGGGTTAATACTGCAAGTATTCACTTGGATCGTCCTTTCATCGGTGTTTATGGCAAGATCGGTGAGGTTAAGGGAAGTTTTGATCTTCTCTCTGCTCTTATCGGTTGCCACAACGTTAGCTTGGTTGCGATGGTAAATGGCGCGACTCCTGTTTTCCTACGGTTTCTCAATGAGTTAGAATCGGCCGGTCTTATGGGACGCGTCTCTATCTTGCCTTTTCTGCCTCACTGGAAAGTCCCGTCTTTTATCCGTGCTTGTCGGGCAGTTTGTTTTCTGGAACGTAAGTTCCCGATTACTTTCCATACTCCGACTGTGCCTCGGGAAGTCCTGGCTTGCGGCATTTGTTTGGTGTGTTCGTCCGAAGTTGCGAGCAAGTTCTCCTTTGCTAACAATGTCGCTGACTGGAAAAATATGGTTGTGGTTGATCCTGGGGATCACAACTTATTGAGTTCAGCGCTCCAAAAGTTGGTTGATAACGAAAGCTTGGCCAGGAGCATCGGTTACCACGGCTACAATCTATCTCAGGTAGTTGAGAACTTTCCTTTGTACAAGGCTACGAGAATTAGACTTTTTGAGTAGAGCGCGATTTGAGGGCGAGGAATCAATGCGATTCCCCGCCCTTCTTTTTTTTGAATAAATTTTCTAAATCCCCTCATAAAATCAAGATTTTCCCTCAAAATTTGACAGGGTTGATTTATTTTTCTGTTTTGATAAAATAAAATCACAGCTCTTTCTAAAGGCGGAAAGGAGGGAAAATCGATGCTAAAAGTGGTAAAGCTCGTTGTAATCCAGCCGACTCCGTTTTGCAATATTGACTGTCGATATTACTATCTGCCATACAGAACCTCGACGAAAAAGATGGGTTTGAAGACTTTGGAAAAAATATTCTCTTTTCTTTTTTCTAGCCCTTTCGTTTTAAACGAGGTTTCAGTTGTTTGGCACGCGGGGGAGCCGATGGTTCTCCCCATTTCTTTTTATCGGCAGGCGTTTAATCTCGCCGAATGTCTCAAAAGAGCAGACCTCAAGGTTAAAAACTCCTTCCAGACAAACGGTACGCTGATAACTCAAGAGTGGTGTGATTTTATCAGCGAATCCGGTTTGAAAATTGGTGTCAGTATTGACGGCCCTCAGTTTATTCATGACCGGAACCGAAGGGATAGGTTTAACAGAGGAACGTTTGAAAAAGTTAGAAGAGGGATTGAACTTCTGGTTGAAAATAGGATTCCTTTCGGCGTAATTGCTGTACTGACAGATTTTTCCCTTGACTATCCGGAAGAAATTTTCAACTTTTTTCTGGAATCGGGGGCGGAAGAGATCGGTTTCAACACCGAAGAGGTAGAGGGTGTTAACAGGATTTCTTCTTTGGGGAGTGAGGAAGCGGTTGGAAGATATGCGTCGTTTCTGAAGAGAATAATCGTGGCCAGAGAGCATAACGGAAAGAAAATAAAGATTCGCGAAGTAGATAGGACCATTAGCCATATTCTTAGAGGAGACTTGCCGCTTAAGTCAACCGAGAATAAATCCGGAGCAATACTAAACTTTGATTGCGACGGTAATGTGTCCACCTTTTCACCAGAACTTTTAACCGTGAATCACCCGCGATTTGGCAATTTCTCTTTTGGAAACATTCGGTCTATGGCCAGTCTGAAGGAGATGTTCAAAGGCGAAAAGTTCCTTGCTGTTAATGCCGAGATCCAAAAGGGTGTTTCATTGTGCAAAGAGCAGTGTGACTACTTTGCTCTTTGCGGCGGTGGAGCGCCAAGCAACAAGCTTTCCGAAAACGGCGCGTTTGATACGACAGAAACCCTTACCTGTCGTCTGCGTGTAAAAGCGACGACAGATATTGTGCTAAACTATTTGGAAGGGAGGTTTAACATCGAAACTTAGAAATGGCGTCGTCCGTTCCGGACGACGCTTTTGTTTTCCAACTTTTCCAATTCTTTTTTTTGGACGACAGCGTGGGCACTTCCGTAAACAACGAAAATATTTTTCTTTTTATTCCAGAGCTTTTTTATCTCCCTAACTATATATCTATTTCTAAACATACTATTCTTTCTTGATATTTCATTGATAACGGAGTTGTACTCAACCGGACTAGCAGCTTCTCTTATAGTTTTTTCAGAGTTTTCATTCAATTCTTCTTTAAAAATACTTTTATGAATTTTTTTAATATTCTCTAAGGAAAAATCAAAATCTAGCCAGTTTAATTCTTTCTTTAACTGTCGCAAGATGATTATTGTATACTTTTTAAATTCAGGCCTGGATTTTAGTTTGTACCACTGTGCCATGATTCGGATGAAATAAAAATATATAATTTCCTTGAGTTCATAAGAGTTTAGAAGATCTTTAACCTGTTGTTTTATCGATGGTTCTGGACACTTAAAATCTATTTTGTCTTTTTTAGCAAAGTAAACAGTGAATCCCGGTTCCCCGTTTTTAAGAATCGCATTTTTTCGGTCTTTAATATAATTTTTTTTAATTCGGGTTTCTATCAGTAAAATGCAATTTTGTTTTTTCGTTTTTTCAATAAAGTTTCGCCATTGCTTTTCAAGTAATTTAAATTGCGGATGAGCCGGGTCAAAACTATGAGTTGCGCCAAAGTAGTACAAAAACTGTCCATTTTTTTTGACTAGATAAAGGTAGGGAGTTGGATGCTTTGTTTTTATGTATTCTTCAAAAGACATTAACTCTTCCATAGTGAAACTCTTCCATAGTGATAGGTTAAATATTTATATAAATTTGACAAATTTGCAATGTTGATGATATTGCAAAATTTGCACTAAAGTGTCTCTAGAGAATAAGGAGGAATATGGAGACCAAGGTCAATTCGTTGGAGATGCCTTCCAAAACCAACCCGGTTTTGGAAAGGGTCAAGCAGGTCAGGGCGGCCCAAGGTGAGCCGGTTCGTATAGAGCCAGTCAGTTCGAAGTTCAGCGACGCGAACTTCGATGACACGATTCACTGGGTTAAGTACTGACCGTCTGGCTTTCTTCAAAAGATTTTCGGCCGAACTGCCTCACCTACCAAGGCGAGAGATTGAAAATTCTATTCTCTCGCCTTTTTTGTAAACTATTTTAGTGTATTTGTCAATTGTCAGTTGGGTTTAAGAGGGGTCTAATAGAAATAGCTCAATCTCGACTCAATCTTAGTTCGTTTTTTCGTTCTTTAGTAACTCGGTTTTATGGCCGGATGACTGGTTAGGAGGAAGACAATGAAGATTCTGGTTTCGTTCGTTATGGCGCTCCTTCTGGCGGCGCCGGCAGTATTTGGTCAGGACGAGGGAACAAGGGTGCCTGCGAAGACATGGGGGGCGAAGGGGGTAACCATCTCGGTAACCCCTCGCTGGCAAACGCCGTCGTGGTACAAGGTGATCTACGGGGCTAGGGAGGTTGATCTCTCTGGTCAGGCCTTCGGTGTCGGCCTGGTTATTCGGGCGGCTGATGGTCACCCGGAAGAGGGGCATCTGTCCTTCAACTTTGTGAACATGCCGATTGATGGGCAGATTGTCCGAGGAAATCCTAATGCGGAAAATCGGCTCGTCGATCGCTACATCGCACAGGGAGCGACTCTCTACGGTATCGAATTATATGGCATAACTCCTATCACCCACGGGAGAAGTGTCAGATTTGGCGTTAAGTGGAGTGGGGGTGTCGGTGCTATCCGTGGTAGTGCTCTGAACGTGTATGACATCTATCTCGTGGGTAGGCGGGAGTATATTCATGCGGAAGTACCAGTACCGGCCAAGGAGCTGATCACATTCCATGAGACACCGCTTCCGGTAATTCCAATGGGCGGTGTCGAGTTGGCGGTGATGGCTTCTGTCGGGTCTGGCGTGGAAGTGGGAGGCTCGTTTGGCCCTCACTTCCCAACAGGACTGCGGGGAGCAATCTCGCTGACATGGGTGCCCTGACGGAAACGGGCCTTGGCGGGGTGTTGGGGCAGGGGCGGTTCATTGAACCGCCCTTTTTAATACTTTTATATCCACAATTTAGAGTGTCTTGCTAAATTCTTTGATGGTATTATGGTATTATTGATATAATCATTAAACTGGATATGAATAAAAGGCTTGTTCTCATTGCTGTTCTATTATTGGTATTAGCCCTTATTGGGGCTTATTTCTTTTACTTTCGATCGGATGTTGTCTCTCATGAATTCAAGGGTAAGATATTGAGCGCTGACAATAGTTCTATAACGGCTCAAGGGAATTTTGTATCACCCGAAGATTTATCAATTTTGGAGCCTGATTTAAAGACCATTACCGCTTCCGTGAGCAATCAGACTAGAATTACAAAATTGATTATATATCTGCCTTCTTCAGAAGAACTTGAAAAGACGAAGGGCGTCTTTTATATTTCCGATCTAAAGAAAGAAAGAAAAGAAGTTGATTTAAACACGTTTCTAACTGATGTTGAAAATTTTGGCAATATGGCCATAAGCATAAAGTCTAATAAAAATATTAATAATCAGTCAGAATTTAAAGCCTTAGAAATTGAGTATATTCCGCCACCGATAAGGTAGGAAAAATATTTAATGTTTTTAAAACTTTTTATTAATAAAAACTTTTATCTTTATTCTATCTTTTTTGTTTTATTTTTTCTTGGGATCAGTTTTTTAAACTCTGCTTACGCCGCTATTGGTAATGCCACCTGGCCCTCGGGTACCATTAACTGCGATCGTCACGGATTCTATAGAAGTGAAGTCTGCTACTTTGATCTTTCCATTGACCCGGCCAATAAGCAGTTGTATTTCCAGAGGGTCTATGATCTTCAGATAAAAGGCGACGGCATTACTTCAAAACAATTTTTTTCAAGCTGTTTTTCTCCGTACACAGGGTATGGATCTGGTAATGGCCCTTGTATAATCAGAGAAGCACAGCGTGATACAAAAGGTAACTGGGATATTCTCGAATCAGACGCCAGCGAAAGAATCGATCCAGATTATTCGAGTGATATTAACTATCTCAATGTTCTTCTTAATGTAACTGACGGGGATATTAAAGGAAATATTGACGCTGAAGACAGGAGAATGTCGGATTTAGGATTAACGGCGCCAGGTACAGTTCAGCAAAACACTGATTTTCAAATATCTTGGACATCTTTTGAGTCTTTCAAAATAACATTAAGTTACGCTGGAGCCGGTATTTCTTGCGACCTGCCTTCGGGATCGAGTGTTTTTGAAAGAGGTAGTACTACCTGCCGCATGAGCCAACCGTCTGGTTCTGCCCAGATAAAGGTTGATTTCGAAGGACCTTGGGGCAATGCCGGAAATCAACCTTTAAAGGATTATCGGACAGCGGATGTAACGGTTACTTCTAATCCAACGCCCATACCTACTCCAACTCCAACTCCGGGCGGGGGTACACCGACACCGACGCCACCAGAGGGTACGCCGACGCCGACACCGCCTGCCGGCGGAGACTGCAGTCCAAAGAATCAAAGTGTTTCTGTGAACCAGAACGTCAGCATTAATGTTGCTTCTGGGTTTAATCCTTATTCCTGGTCAGCTCCGGGCGGGGATCCCACTTCTGACAATGACCCGAATTTCAACACTGTTTATCACAGCGCCGGCAATTATACCGCGGCCGTCACGCATAGCGGGGGAACCTATCAATGCTTTGTCAGCGTTTCCGGAGCCGCGCCGACTCCTCCTCCGCCGGAACAATGCATTCCAAATGGTCAGGCATGTGGAGGTAATGCGAGCAGGTGTTGCAGCGGTTATTGCCCTTCAATTCAGGGAGCGCCTGATCTCTGTCAGAGCCAATCGCAGCCACCACCACCTCCACTAGGCACTTTTCAGGCTCGGGGATATGTTTACCGCGATTTAAATACTACCAGTTGTTGTAATGGTGTCAGGGATCCTGGAGAGCCAGTTTTATCGGGAGAGGAAGTCCGACTGGCACGCGGCGAAGAAACAATTACCAAAACAACTGCAGATGCGAACGGCTTTTACAGATTTACTAATCTTTCAGCCGGAAATTATAGAGTCAGCCATACTATTCCTTCTGGTTATGTTAGGACAACAGATGATAGCGCGGCTTTTAGCGTGGGTCCTGATTTTGTCCACGACTTTGGAATATATGCGCCAGGGCCGGCCGGGCCGTCAGTTTCAAATGTAACTGTTACCGAACCGAATTATTGTATTTCCGGGCCGGCGGCGACTGTAACCTGGACCTATTCAGGAGCCAGTCCCCAGTCAGCTTATCAGGTTCAGATTGATGATCAGGGTTCTTTCCAGACGCCGGAATGGGACAGCGGCAAAGTATTAAACAGCGGCACTTCCAATTCAACTCCCCAAGGACTTCTTGCTTTCAATACAACTTATAGAGCCAGAGCCAAGGCTTGGGATCAAGGCAACGTTGCTTCTGACTGGGCCGTTTCAAGCAGTTGGAAAACCCCCAACAACGCTTATCCTCAAGTTAATTTCATTTTTACCCCCCAGAATCCGGCGCCGAATGTTCAAATTCAATTTACAGACCAAACCGTGTTCTATAGCGGCAATCCCAGCAATTGGAGCTGGGCTTGGCTTTTTGGCGACGGCGGTTCTTCGACCCAACAGAATCCAGTTAAGTCCTATGCCGGTAACGGAACCTATAACGTTACTCTTACTGCCACTGACAACGCCAACCAGTCCTGTTCAATCACAAAACCAATAAATATCCAAATCCCCAACCCTATCTGGAAAGAGGTCAATCCGGGAGGGTAGGCCCACTATTTAACTCTTTCATAGCAAAGCCTCCAGCTTGTTCGTTAATTTAAAAACCAACTCTTTTCCTGGCGAATCTTCGCAGGTATTTAAAAATTCTCGGATCTGGGCAATATATTTGTCATTGTTTATGAATTTAGGATAAAGATGCTGTTTTCCTCTTTCGTATATTTCAATAAAATTTCGGAGATGTGAAATAAAATCAGCCATTTTAATAAGTTTTGCTTCGGGAGATATGGCCTTGATTTTTTCATAATACTCTTGTTTTTGTTCTTGATTATAGTTTTTGGGATGAGAGACTTCTTGCACTAAGTCCGCAACCATTTTTGAAAAAGTTTTTTTTATTTCCTCATATGTGGCCGAAGTATCTTCCAATGTGTCGTGAAGAAGCCCAGCCGCCAAAATATCTTGGTCGTTAACGCCGAATTCGTCTTGAAGTATCTGGAAAACGTCAAGAAAATGATTTTTTATCCCCGCTTCGGTAAATTTTCCCAGAGCAAATTTCTTTGCCAGGTTAATTTGATTTTTGTCTGTAAATGCTTGTTTCTTATCCATAAACTCATATTAACATCTCGCGATGTCTAGCGGCCATATTCTGTGATTTTTTGAAATACTTTTTCGTACCCATCAACCATCCTCTGAGCCGAAAATTGAAAGGCATGATCTCTGCAATCCTCTCGTTTAATCTTATCAACAACTCGGCAATATTTAACCATTTGATCTACTGAGCGTGCAATAAATCCTGTCTTACCATGAACGATTATTTCTTCCGCAGAACCGCGTGCCAATGCAACAACCGGCGTTCCGCAGGCCATTGCCTCTACAAAGGTGAGTCCGAAGGCTTCATTACATTTAATCGGCGCGAGCAAGGCCCTAGCTCGTCCTAAAAGTCTATTTTTCTGCCGATCAGTAACTTCGCCGACAAAGATGATTTGTTTGTCATCAATCAATGGTCTAATTTTCAGATCGAAGAATTGGTAATTCCATCCCGGAATAGCCCCGGCTAAAATCAATTTGGCCTTAAGTTTTTTCGCTACCTTAATCGCTTCAAATACGCCTTTTTCTGGAGACATTCTACCGAGAAATACGAAATAGCCGTTGTGTTTTGGGGGTAAATTATACAAATCTAAGTCAATCCCGTTGTATATCGTTGCTACGTAATTTAGTTTCGGCAACGGCCTTCTTTGATTCTTACTGATACTTATAAACCGAGAAGACTGATATTCTGTGTAGGTAATTTGCTTATTTGATTCATCAAGGGGCGTATGAAGTGTAGTAATTAGCGGTGAAGGCAGAATTTTATGAAACGGGACAAGACGCCAACCAAGATGATTATTTATAATATCGAATTTCTGTTTTTGGAGTATTGCAACAATTTTTGCAACAGCTGACTGGAAATAAGCTGCTCTGGCCAAAGGGTCGTTTCGGTATGCTTTTAAACCACTAATTGATTTTGGGAATATAGGGATAACTTTAGCATTGGTTTCCGAATCTCCAGGCCCCAGTAAAATTACATTATGACCCTTACTAGTTAAACCATTAGCGAGGATACTAACAATTCTTCCAATTCCTCCATATTTTTTGGGTGGAATATGTTCGTCAATTGGTGCAACCAAAGCGATTTTCATAGATTAAAAATTGAAGCAGTTTTAAATGTCATTATTCTAATCATCATACACAATGTTTGAAAAAATAATTTTCCCCTTAATGTTTTAAACAATAGGCTTGTAAAACCTGCCGAAATAAAAATTTCTGGCCGATCGTAAAATCGTTCAAGTCCATGTTTTTTGATTATGCGCGCATCGGAAACAGCTTGCCAAAAGAGCCTACGGATAAAATATCGCTTTGTTAATCTCTCCTGAGTTATTTTGGTTGAAACAGCTGCAAGCGGTTCGTAGAAAATATTCTCCGGTTTTAAACGTATCATAAACTCAACATCTCCTCCAGACAATAAACAACCTCCGCGCCTATCAAGATTGGTATCAAAGAATCCATAATTACTAAAAACTTCCTTTTTAAATGACATATTGGCCCCAATCAAGTAATATGGCTCTTTAATTCTTCCTGCTAACTGCGGGAACTTTGACGGAATAATAAATCGCAAAAAGTATTCGGAAAACCACTTGGGTATAACTACTCTATTCCAGTCTTCGATAGTAACGGGGCCGCCGACACACAGTGTGTCCGAAAGCTTATGTGCACGAATTAAAGAGGCAAGCCATGTTTTTGACGGTATTACATCATCATCAAGAAAAGCGATAATATTGCCGGCTGCCGCTTTAATGCCAGCATTACGAGCATAATTCAAACCAACTGCTGGTTCTCGAATAATTTTTGTGGAATTTTCAGAATTTTCTCTGTAGTTTTTGTGGTTCGGACTATTATCCACCACAATAACTTCTGCCGGCGATTCTGCGATATTTTGAGATGAAAGTGTCGCAACAATTGCGTCTATGCGCGTTTTCCGACCCAAATAGTCAATCGTCGGAATAATTATGGAAAGTTCGGGCGTTTTCATAAGTACTCAAGGACCGCAGAAACAATTCTTTCTTTAGTCATATTGGTGGTGTCAATAATAATTGGCCGAGGCATGTCGAATCCGATGTGGCGACGGTAGAAACCATCAAAATATTTTAGGAACCTGGGGTCAAACCATCGTTTAAACTTTTTGGACTTTGCGTAATCAGCCCTTCGTTCAAGCCCCCTACTTGTTTTTACGAAAAGAAAAAAGAGATGCGTCGGGCGAGGAAATTTATATACTCGGTCAAGCTGACGAAAATATTTAATCAGTTCTAAATGTGACTGTGAGTTTTGTTCAAGCCTTGATCGAGCGTAAGAATAAGCGAGTGTGGCAAGAAATGTTCGGTCTAAAAGTATGTACTGATAACATTTTTGCAGTTGCCGTATCCTTGTTGCCTTTTTTATTTCTGCATCAAGATATCGTTTAGAAACAAATAAGTCGTCGTTCTTATATTGAGAAAGGATAACCTGCGGTAAAACCGCAGCCTTTTTACCAAAAATCTTCTTTGCCAGTATTTGAATCGCTGTCGTCTTTCCGGCGCCCGGAGCTCCTTCAAATGCAATAATTTCATTACGTAGTTTCATTTTATGATTCGAATCCTACCTCGTTGAATAATTCCGTAAGAAAATCTGTCCTTAATAAGTGATTTAGAATTGGCAAATCGTCCTTTTTTTTCGGCTTCTTCAAGCCATGCCGGTTTTCCGATATTAAATTCTGAAAGCAAACTAATAAATCTTGATTTATCTTTTGCCTGCTGGTTAAGTACTTTGCGGTATACTGATGCGGTACGGGATGCCACTTTCTGCCAGTCAAAATTATTTTCAATAAATCGTCTGGCCGCAATCGAACGTCGGACGGTGCTTCTTCTATTTTTGGTTAAATTGCCGACTATGCCGGCGTATTTCCGAAGGTCGTTTTCGATTACCATATGTTTGATATTACTAATTCCGGATGCTGCTTGCGATGTCGAAATAACCGGCAAACCAGCACCAAGATAATTCAAAATTTTAATACACAAACCAGTGCTTTCCTGAATTGGAGCCAGCGCAACCGTTGCCTGTCGGAAAACAACGTTTAAGTCACGCACTGGCCCGGTAAACTTAAAATCACGACTTTCATATTTTCTTTTAAGCATGGGTGGGCAATCGCCGACTACAAGAAATCTGAATCCTTTCTGCCGCAATGCAGGGAGTATATCTGTATGTATAGACCGCACTGCGTCCGCGTTAGGCTCAAAATACAAATTACCAAGAAATAAAACTGTTTTTGAATCGAAATTAGGGCCCCAGTATTTAATTTCTTTTAAATCAACTCCGCTCGGTACGACGGAAATTCTATCATCGGAAATTTTCATTGCGCTTCGGAGTTTCGGCTTATCGTCCTTGCTTAAACAAATAACATGGTCAACGATACTCCCAGTTATAGCTTCAAGCTTCTGGATCGAACGAATGCGACTAACTGACGCACCGATGCTTTTCGCCAAATTACTTACAACATAGTACGATTCGCTTACAATATATGCGCCGGTAGCTTGAGATAACTTTATGCCTTGTGAAATAATCGGCTCCAAATCGTTAAATTGGATAATGTGAAGATTTTCTTTACGAATTAAATTAGCTAAAAAATCGAGGTCGCCATAATACCGATCAATTGGGAATATATATGTCTTAAAAGGTTCTTGTGCGATAAGTCGCAGATCCGTCCAGCCGCGATATCCATGAAAAATAACTACTTTTACGCCAGCTTTCTGAAGATAGCGAGATAGGTAGTGCATCTGGTTCGTCGCACCGGCGTAAGAAGGGATAAAATCACCGCCAATAAATATCCCTACTGATAGATCATGATTAGTTATTGATTTTTTGGACATAGTATTAACAAGTTTTTCTCTAGAAACAATTTAATCTGTAAAAAGTACTGCCCCGCGAACAGAAGCGTCCTAGCGGGGCAGTTGTTCTACAGCCTTTCGTACGAGTCCCAAGGCTGTTTGTCTAACTTCTTCAAAGCCATTATTCGCGTTGATGACTTTCCACTCGCGGCGGTCGGCAAGCAACGGTTTATAGGAGGCTGCGATGATGTTGCAAAATTTCCTTTCTTCCTCGATGTCACTGATTACATCGCCTCTCCAAAGACGTCTGTCAAGGCTTTTCTCAACGGAAACGTCGAGAAAGATGCCAAGGTTAGGAGTCAAGCCGCCGAATGCCAAACGAGAAATTTCTTCTCGCAAACGATCGGATTCTTTGGCAAGACATCCGAAATTCTTTGTATGTACAAAAAACGAGAGATCCCACCGATTCGCGATTACAACATTCCCCGCTTTCAGTAACCGCTTTGCACGGTCGGCTTTGTTGGCTTGAAGAACTTGAAAAAAGAACATGTGTGCGGACGAATTCGGTTCCAGCTCATAGTTTTCGGTCGCGGCGCGAAAAATATGTTCATTTTCTTCTTCGCGCGTGGTTATTTTTAATACGGGCCACCCCTCTTTCAAGAGTTCTTCCTCGAGATATTTCTCGAGAGTCGATTTGCCAGAACCAATGATTCCTTCTACGGCGATCAGTATGCCGTCCATTTCCTAATTCCTCCTCGTTACGAATGTGCTTATCGAGAAAACCATTTTCTCGATTTCTATATTGATACTAAATCTTTTTAATTACTTTGTCAATGTGTTGTCATGGTTCAATATCCTGTGACTACTGACTAATCCAGAAATTCTTGTTCAATCACCAAGCCGGTCAGCGTCCAGAGAGCCAACCCCATCTGGAAAGAGGTTAATCCGGGAGGGTGAGAAGATTATCCCTGCATTGTTTTAATTTCATTATAAATGATTTGATTAAAAGCTTTTGGCCAACTCTTTCGGTTGTAAAAAATATTCATAAAATCTGTTAAATTTTCGACATTTTCTTTTATAAATCTGTTATAGATTTCTTTGATTAGATCTTTTCTTATTTTTTTAAATTCTAGTGGATTAAAAAATTCCCTACTTAAAAGCATCATTTGTTGGAAATCGTTCATATAAAAACGGTTATTTACAACAGGCCTATGTTTGAATATTAGTAAACCATTGCTGTGCCGTTTGTCTTTAGCAAAAAGATATTTTCTGCAGTCTTTAAAGCCACAATGGATGCTAACATTTCTGTTTAGTGAAAATTTTCTGAAATAAGGGATGCCTTTCCTTTCCAAGGAATAAAGAAATTTAAAGTACTTTGGATAAATAAATTGCACACTTAGTAAAAATTTACGGGTTTTTATTTTTGTTGCGACTATTCCTATTTGTCCATTGTTAAAGTTATTAATTATTTTTTCCGGGGGCATTATTTTTTCGTCGGCCTTTAATTCCCAGGGCAATAAAAACTTTGAAGATACTATTAAAATGTCTATATCGCCTGCCTTCTTTAGATTTTTTAAAAATTTATTTTGATTTTCTTTACTGTCGTATAGATTAAACAGAAAAGAACCCGTAAGAATTAAAAATTTATACCTTCCCCTCTGGTTTTTAAATAATTTTTTTAGACTAAGTAAGGCTTCGTTCACTGAGTATTAAGATTTTAGTAATTTTTTTCTCGCATTAATTTTATTGCTTCCTCAATTTGACTGCATATATTTTTGTAATCTTTGTCGCCTAGAGACTTAAGTTTGCTTGTTTCTTCAAAAAAGTTTTTACTCTTCGGCAGAAGAATAAAAGTTCTTTTAGGAAGTTTAAGCTTAGGAGACATTTCTTTATAGGCAATAACTGATCCCCAACTTCCAATTCCGCCAAGGACCATTTCTGCGTTTGAGATTGCATAAATGTTGATTTCCGAAAATAGATGGTAAATTTCTTTTATAAGCGTGCCAGAAGAACTGCTCATATTTATTATTCTTGATTCTGGTAGATATCGTTTTAGGAAAATTACTAGATTAAGATTCTTAGACCAACTTAAAAACTTGCGGAAACTCAATTCGTAACGTTTATGTTTACTGAAAATTTCAAAGTCATTAAATCCCAATTGTTTGAAGAAATATGAATAAAGTTCGGATATTTTTTCTTGTTCTTTATCTGTTCTTTCTTCAATGATTTTTGGTAGAGTGTCGTTAATAATTATTTTTAAAGAACATTTTATCCCAAACCTATTTTCTAGTAACTTTACAACTAAAATATAGAAGGCGAGGTAATCTTTCGGTTTGTTATGAGCCCAAGTTGTTAAAAGAAACCGAGCATTCTGCCGGATTTTTAAATCTCCTATAACTTCGCTTACTAATCCGCTTTTTATTAAAAAAAGTTTTATATCATCGGTTCTTTTCATAAAGATAGACAAAAGCTAGTTTTTACTTTATGATTTTTATACAAAATGGATAAGCTTGACTGCCTTCTCAATAGAAACGTATCCGAGGTTATACCATCAAAAGATGAATTTAGAGGAAGACTTTTAAAGGATCCCGTTAAAATTTATTTTGGGATAGATCCGACCGGGGCCGAGATTCATTTAGGGCACGCCGTTATCCTTTGGAAGCTTCATGAATTTCAAGAACTGGGCCATAAAGTGGTTTTATTGGTTGGCGATTTCACGGCCAGAATCGGCGATCCCACGGGAAAAGACGAGACGCGTAGGCCGTTAACAGAAAAAGAGATTTCAGAAAATTCAAAGACCTACAAACGACAAGTTGGAAAGATTTTGGATTTAAAGAAAACCGAATTCCAGCAAAACAGCAAGTGGCTCAATAAAATCTTCCTTAAGGATTTAATCAATATTACTTCAAAAATATCACTTCAGCAACTTCTTCACAGAGAGATGTTTCAAAAAAGAATTAAAAGCGACAAATCAGTAGCCCTTCATGAATTTATTTATCCTTTACTTCAGGGATATGACTCAGTCGCAATGAATGTAGATTGCGAAATCGGCGGGACGGACCAAACTTTTAATATGCTGATTGGCAGAATTTTAATGAGGAAATTTTTAAATAAAGAAAAATTTATAATTACCGTACCGTTGCTTGAAGGTATTGATGGTAGGAAAATGAGCAAGTCTTTTAATAATTATATATCAGTTTTAGACAGCCCTCAAGAAATGCAGGAGAAAGTTACAAGATTGAAAGATGATCTTATTATGAAGTATTTTAGACTTGCAACAAGGGTATCTAATGAAAAAATTGTTGAATTTGAGAGTAGTTTAGAAAAAAGAGAATTATCTTTTCAAGAGGCAAAAGAAATTTTATCCGAAGAAATTATTAATCTTTATCACTTTTAGTTTTTATCTGCCCCGTCACCAAGCCGATCAATATCCAACTGCCGAATTCCATCTGGAAAGAGGTGAATCCGGGTGGGTGAAAGCGAATTGACTTTTTGCTTTTGCGAGGCCAGAACATTCTCTCCAGAAGCTTTGCTTCTGGAGAGGCTTCTGGAAATCTGGGAACCAAATGTTTTATAAGACTTTCCGGGGGCTCAATTTATAAACGTGATTTAAGGCACGCGGGCCAGAGTATAAAAATAGGCAAGTGAGACACTATAAAAAGGATGCCAGATTATTTTGTTTATTTTTCTGAATTTTTTAGAATAAACTCTTTGAGTCGTTTTGCTGCTTCAA
>JBBTXZ010000010.1:0-52759 GCA_038062015.1 Patescibacteria group bacterium
TAGATCAAAAGAAAATAGTGTCTTTGCGTTTTCCGACATTTTGGTTTGAACCAACTCCGCAGGGGCTCTTTATGTTGCAAGTGGCGTTCGGGCAATCCAAGTATTACAGCGATAACCTTGCTGAAAATATCAAGCGTGGAATCCGCCAAAAATTGCGCCGAGGCGAATGGCTGAACCTCGCGCCGTTCGGGTATCAAAATAATCCGCTGAAACACAATATTGAACCGCACCCGACCGAAGCGCGGATTGTTCGCCTCGCTTACAAGGAATACGCGAAAGGTAGTTATGGTTACGAATCACTAGCGCAATTTTTGGCGGATTTAGGAGTGGTAAGCAAGAACGGAACGCCACTTGCCAAAATTTCCATCAAACGACTTTTAACGCACAGAGCATATCTCGGCTTCGTCAAACACGGCGATGAATGGTTTGATGGAAATTTTGAGCCAATTTTAACTCCCGCATTGTTTGAAGCCGTGCAAAAAATACTTCGCGCCAAAGAACGACCGCGCAAGCGAAAAGCGAGACACGATTTTCCGTTCACGGGATTATTTCGGTGCGCGGAATGTAGCTCAATGATTTCCGCACAATGGGCAACTGGAAAGTCGGGTCACCGCTATCGCTATTATCGTTGCTCTAAAAAGCGCGGTCGTTGTTCACAACCATATATTCAAGAAGTGGAATTGGCGCGACAAATAAAGGCACGGCTTCAAACAATCTCGCTTTGCGACCGATACACCAACTGGATGTTTGCGAAAGTCGAGGAATGGGAAAAAGAGGAAATGTCGGTGTCGCAAAGCGAGGTTCAAAATCTTTCTTCAAATATCAAAGCGAACGAGGAGCGCATGGAAAAATTGGTGAGCGTATATCTTGATGGCGATATTCCAAAGCAAAATTATCTCACCAAAAAAGATACGCTCATGCGCTCTCTCGCCGCTTTGCAAGAGAAAAAGAAAGATTTTGAACGCGGGAGAAAAAATTGGGTCGAACCCCTGCGGGAATGGATTTTAGATACGAAACAAGCCGATTTTTTGAAGACATCGGATGATTTTCACCAAATCAAAACATTTGTTCAAAAAATCGGAACGAACCCTTTGGTTCGGGCAAAATCCGCCCTTTTTGAATTCCCCCCGCCGAGCCAATTCGCCGCTTCGCGGCGAGAGGAATTGTCGCGCGCCGTGCGCCCATCACGGCGCGCGTCCGCTCTTTCAAATCGCGAAGTATCAATCTGCGGAGACGGGAGGATTTGAACCTCCAAGCCCATAAGGGCGCCGCATTTCAAGTGCGGTGCATTAGCCGTTCTGCCACGTCTCCAGTTTAACGACTCAACGAACGTTGAGCCGTTAAAATTCTATCAATTTTCTTATCCATTTGCAATTTTAAATTTGATATGCTATAGTTTTTTTACCTGTTAATTCTGCATCTCATTTTAATGGGTGCGTGCGTCGAGCAGGTTAAAAATACAGATCTTAATAATCAGGGAAAGTGAGTTTCAACCACGCACCCAAAGTTATTAGGTAAGTTAAGTGGCTAAAAGATTATACGTAGGAGGTCTTCCTTATGAGACTACCGATGACGAGCTGAAGGAGCTTTTTTCTGAAGCCGGAGCGGTTGAGTCGGCGAAAGTGGTGACCGACCGATACTCCGGCCGAAGCCGTGGATTCGGATTCGTGGAAATGTCCAACGATGATGAGGCTATGAAAGCCATCGAATCAATGAACGGCAAGCAAGTCGGAGAAAGAGCTATCACCGTCAATGAGGCCAAGCCCATGGGTGAAAGAAGCGAAAGGGGCGGATTCGGCGGCGGTCAGAGACGGGGCGGATTCGGCGGCGGTCAGAGAGGCGGATTCGGAAGACAGTACTAATCACGCTTGGCGTGATAAAACTCAAAAACGGCCTCTCGGGCCGTTTTTGAGTTGGAGACGGTGTATTCTTGAAGTTGCTCGAACCGAATTTCCTCGCCGCGCTTCGCGCGGCTCGGATTAGGCGGGCGGGCAAAATGCTTGTACTGAGCGAAGTCGAAGTGAATTAAAAAGCCGAGAGCATTAACAATTTTCCTTCAACAAGTTCAGGATGGTGAGCTTGTCGAATCCACAAGTTTTTAATTGAGTTAAGTATAACTCAATTCAGTGAATTTTTCAATTTGGAATTGATTGAAAAATTCACTGGCTTTGCTTGTCCTGAGTTTATCGAAGGGGCGGCAAATTCTCGCTCTTTGAATTATGAAAAAAGAAAAAGCCGGCGCCTCACGAGAGGCACCGGCCGGTGTTGAAAGAGCCTAGACAGCGATCAACTTCTTGTTTTGCCGTGCCCTGAACTGCTGGGTTGGCATGCACGATAGAAGCGGGAAGCGATCCCTCTGTGCGTCGAAGTCGTAGGTCACTGTGTAATCGACTTTCTTCGACGCATCGTAGTAGCCGACGTGCTGACCTGCCTCGAGGACGACGAGTGCCTGCATTCGATAGAGCCCTCCGCCCGTTTGTAGCACCTCGAATCCTTGTACTGGGATGCTATCGTACGAAGCGGGAATGTACCCTGCCGAAGTGTGGGTGCTTACGAACTCGAGAAACACGAGTGCCCTCGAATCTGTCGTGTCCGCCTTGAGTCCGTGCTTCGCTTTCGCGAAGACGAACTGGGAGCTCTCACCCACTTGCAGAAGTTTCGCACTTCTCATGAGATGGACTCTGCCAGCGACGAGAACGTGTGAAGCCGGAGATGACGGCGCGAGTGCAACAGTCTTCTCGTCTCCCCACGACTGCTCGTTCTTTCCCAGACGGAGAAGAAAGGTGCGAAGCGCCTCGTCTCGCGAGAGCGCAATGCCGAGATGGGTTGCCCCATCGACTACGGTGTAGCAGTTCATAAGAACTTCCAGTTGGATTGTTCGCCGATGCTGTAGTACATCGACGGCTACTCATAGGTAGCGCGCTGGCAATAAATAAATTACAGCCAATGCGCTACCCATGAATTCATTACAAAGGTCTACGCCCAATGATAGTAAATTAAGCAATAAAGGTCAATAGTCGCGGATTGAAATTGAAGACGTAAGTCGGCAAGCTTGCCGACTATTGGAAAAAATCTTATGAAAAAATTTTGGATCATCTATTTAATTTGGTTGATAGCGAGTAAAGAATAGTTGCTCTTTTAAAGGATAATCTGATAGTTTTCTGCCATGATTCGCGTGTATGAAAACATTACACGCGAAATCTCTATCTTAGGCATACACAAATTACAACACCTAAAGGTGTTTTAATTTGCCATAACGGAGAGGGTGGGAGTCGAACCCACCGGACTCCTTTCGGAGTCAGTGTTTAGCAAACACTTGCACGAGCCGCTATGCGTCCCCTCCAAATTTTTTAAGTTTATCATTTTTCTTAACCGCGGGCAATCGCAAGGCCGATTATCTCTTTGGCGCCGGCTTCTTTTAAAACCTTGGCGCATTCTTTCATTGTTTCACCGGTAGTATAGACATCGTCAAAAAGAATGATTTTTCTACCAGCGGCCAGCCATGGTTTAGCGCAAAGGAAAACATCTTTTAAATTTTCAAGCCGTTTGTTTCCTTTGAGCTTGGCTTGGTCTTTTGTTATTTTATTTTTAGCAAGGCAGTCTTTAAATATTTCAAAATTTAGATATTTCGAGATTTGCTCGGCAATCAGTTCTGATTGGTTATACCCTCTTTGATTATATTTTCTTTTATGAAGCGGTACTGGAATAATAATTGTATCTTTTAAGTCGATTTTGCCTTTAATTTTGTCGAGATAGGAAATCATTAGCCGACCAAGAGGTTGATCCAAATTTTTTATGAAGCGGTATTTAAAAGCCTTAATAACTTTCTGAATAGCCTGGTCTTTATATGAAAAAGGATAAAACAATTGGTCTAAGTAAAAATTGTTTTCGGCATTACTGATAATCAGACGGCAGGAAAAACAGAGCTCCCCGTCAAAAGTTTTGGCTTCGCACAAGGGGCAATAAAAATCAAGCGACGGCGATAAAGCTTTCAAACAATCGGTGCAGATTAACTTGTTTTTCTTTTTATCCCCCGTTTCCTTTCCGCAGACAGCGCATTTTATCGGGAACAGCAATTCCAGAAGATAATCTTTAGCCGATGTTAATAACTTGAATGTCATATTATCTATTTTGGAGTATTATATAAGAAAAACCAATGGCTTTATTCGGTTCTAAATCAGTTTTAGGGGTTGATTTAGGCACGGCTGGAATAAAAATCGCCGAGCTTTCCCGTTCCGGAGATCGTTTTGAATTGAAAAATTACGGCCTTCTCGATTTTTCGGTTAAAGAAAGCGCTGGCGCCCCGCTCAGCGGGGCTGGCGTCAAAATCAGCGATGATCTCTTAATCGGCGGGTTAAGAGACCTTTTAAACCGAATTAAGCCCTCGACTAAAGATGCGATCGCCTCGATATCCTCTTTTTTGACTTTTGCCACAGTTATTGAGATGCCTTATTTGTCGGCCAAGGATCTTGAAAAGGCGATTCCTTTTGAAGCCAGGAAATATATTCCGATTCCTCTTTCAGAAGTGGTTTTGGATTGGTCAATAATCAATGTCAAAGAATTTTCTCAACATCCCAATGTTGAGATTTTTCTGGCGGCTGTTCCCAAGAACGAGGCTGAAAGATACAAAAATATTTTTCTTTCGGCCGGATTAAACATCAAGGCTCTTGAACTTGAAAACATTGCTTTATCAAGAGTTTTGATCGGCGATGATAATTCTCCTTTGGCCGTTGTAAATTTCGGCGGAAGAAGCACTTCAATTATCATCATTGATAAGGGCTTTGAAAGAGTGTCCCGGAATTACGAGCTCGGCGGGTTTGAAGTAACTAAGGCCCTGTCTGTTTCTTTGGGGATCAGTTTTGAAAGAGCGGAAGAGCTGAAGAAAAAAGAAGGATTAAAAGGAAGTTCTCCTTTCGCCGAAGCAGCGGCGCCCTTAATCGATATGATTATTTTTGAAGCGAAAAAAACAATAGCCAATTACGAGGAAAGCAAAAAGACCAAAATAGCCAAAATTATTTTGACCGGCGGCCAATCCCAAATGCCCGGCCTTAAAGAATACTTCGGCCAGAAGATTGGCAAAGAGATTCTAATCAGCGACCCCCTGAAAAAAGTTTCTTTCACCAGCGCCCTAGAGGATACTTTGAGAAGTATAGGGCCTTCTTTAGCCGTGGCCCTGGGTCTCGCGATGAGGAAGATTTAGCAGAAAGAACTTAGAACTTAGAACTTAGAATGGTTGTGGATAATTTTTAGTTAATTAATCAATAATTTATATTACAATAAATACAGTTCTTATTCTATATTCTATTTACTAAATTCTATACTTTAAAATATGCCAGAATTAGAACTTCTTCCGGAAAAAACAAAAAGAATAGACAGCGGCGCCAAAATGACTTTTGGACCCGTGGTTTTGGTTTTGATTATTATTCTTGTTTTGTATGGCGGTTTGCTTTTTTACAATAAAATTTTGGAAAACAAAATTAAGGAATTAGATGTTGCTTTTGTTAATTTTTCCAGTGCCCGCAATAAAGCAGAAGAGGCCAGAGTCGATGAAGTTAAGTCAAAGTTAGACCAATCCCAAATTTTTCTGGAAGAACACACTCTTTGGTCAAAAGGATTTAAAAAAATCCAGCAATTGATTCTGCCAGCGGTTCAGTTTAAATCACTGGCTGCTTCTTTGCCGGAGCTGAAATTTGAATTCAAGGCGACTAGCCCTAATCTTACTTCGATTGCCAGGCAAAGCGCGAATTTTTTAGCCGACGAATCAGTTAGCAATGTTTCCATAAATCAAATCAAAGTTTTAACCACCGGCCAGACCGAGTTTGTGGTTAAAATCACTTTTGACCGGAATAAATTCCTGAGATGAACAACAAAATTCTTTCTTCAATCGTTGCCGCCGGTTCTATCCTGATTTTTTCCCTTTTAGTTTTGCCGGCTTTCGACCAGACCCGGATGCTTTTGAGTTCAATCAAAGAAAGAGAGGATATTTTTCGGGAAGCAGGGGAAATATCAAGTCAGGTGAAGAATTTGAACCGTGAAATAGAGGCCAGGAAAAACGACATAGACAAGCTTGACCGGCTTTTTCCGCGGGAAAAAGAATTGCCAGAATTTTTGTCTAATATTGAATCAATCGTTTCCGCTTCGGGCATGATTCTTTCGGAAATGAATCTTTCAGAAGTCCCTGGTCAGGGGAAAATCAGGAAAATCAATGGAACTCTGAAGCTTAACGGCAGCTACCCCTCTTTTGTCAATTTACTTGATCTTCTTGAGAAAAATTTAAGGCTGATTGAAGTCACAACCCTGGATGCGGCCGCTCAATTCACCGGAGGGGCTAAAACATTGAATTATGATTTAAGTTTTGAAATTAATTATTTAGCCCAATGATTAAATTACCAAATATTAAAACAGGCGGTTCTTCTTTGCCGATGATTTTAGTTTTGCTGGCCTTGATTACCAGCCTAATTTTCTATTTCCAAATAATCAGGCCCGGCCAAGCCAATAAATATGAAATTTTGCCGGACGTCCAAAAAGAACTTTTAAAACTCCGAACTTTCAAGGACTTTCAGCTGGATTTTTCGATTTTTGACCGAGCGGATTTCAAAAGTTTGAGGACTTTCGGAGAAATTCCGGTAAAGACTTCGCCCGGCGGGAAGGCTGATCTCTTTAGCCAATGATAAAAATCCCTCAAACTTTAATCGAAGAATTGATTAGGAGAAAAATCTTGGACCAAAAGACGGCTGAGGCTTTTATCCAAAAAGTAAAATCGGAAGACAAGGATTTTACCCAGATCGCCGTTGAAGGAAAAATTATTTCCGACTCAGACCTGCTGTCTCTTAAATCGGAGTTTTACCGCCTTCCCTCTGTTTCTTTAAAAGATGCAGAGATAAAACCCGATGTTTTAAAAACTTTGCCTGAAAACATTGCCGAATTTTACAGGATTATCCCTTTTGACAAAGAAGAAAATACATTAAGAGTGGGGATGTTAAATCCGGAAGACACCGACGCCTTGGAAGCGCTTAAATTTATCGGTCACGATTTGGGCTTGGCTATCGAAAAACATATAATCAGCTTCGGAGATTACTTTACGGTTTTGAAAAAATACCGGACGCTTTCAAGCGAAGTTAAGGAAGCTTTGGAAGAGTTGAGTGAAGAACTTAGGAAAGAGGAGATTAAAAAAGCTCCGTCGGAAAAATTAGCCCAGATTTCGGAAGAGGCGCCGATTATCAAAGCCGTGGCCGTGATCATAAAGCACGCAATTGAATCCCGGGCATCGGACATCCATATCGAGCCGCAGGAAGATAAAATCAGGGTTCGTTTTAGGATCGACGGCATTATGTATGTCTCCTTAACTCTTCCCAAGAGCATTCATTCAGCCATCATCACCAGGATAAAAATTCTTTCCGATTTGAAGATAGACGAAACCAGGGTCCCTCAGGACGGCCGGTTCAGCACCATGGCCGGAGACCAAAAAATTGATTTTCGGGTGTCCATTTTACCGACCCGGTACGGCGAAAAGGCGGTTTTGAGGATTTTGGATCCTTCGCTTGGTTTAATCGATTTGCCCGACCTCGGTCTTGCTGGCCGGAATTTAAAGCTGGTAGAAAAATATATTCAAAAACCATTTGGGAGTATTTTAATCACTGGACCGACCGGGTCAGGCAAAACCACGACTCTTTATTCTGTTTTAAGGAAGATAAACGATGAAAGCGTAAATATAATTACCCTTGAGGATCCGATCGAAATTCTTTTGCCGGGGATCAACCAGTCGCAGGTTCAGGAAGAAATCGGTTACACCTTTGCTTCCGGCCTCCGTTCAATTTTAAGGCAGGATCCTGATATAATAATGGTGGGCGAGATAAGGGATTCTGACACGGCCAATTTAGCCACTCACGCTTCTTTAACAGGCCATTTGGTTTTTTCGACTCTTCATACCAACGATTCAATCGGAGTGATTCCCCGGTTGATTGATTTGGGGGTGGAAAAGTATTTAATCGCTCCGACTTTGAATCTGGCCATGGCCCAAAGATTGCTGCGCCGGCTTTGTCCGGTCTGCAAAGTCAAGTCAAAGCCCGATAGCGCCGAGGAAAAAATCATTAAAGAAGCAATAGACCAGATGCCGGAAGAGGTTAGCAAGAATTTGGCCAAGACCTTTTCGGTTCATAAGGCTAGTGATAATGGATGCCCGGAGTGTCAAGGCAAAGCCCATAAGGGCCGGGTGGCGATTTTCGAAATTCTTGAAATAACCGATGGCGTCGAAAAAATCATTTTATCCGGATTGTCCGAGTCGGCTTTAAAAGAGGAAGCGAAGAAGCAGGGGATGCTGACGATGTTCCAGGACGGGATACTGAAAGTGATTGAAGGGATGGTGTCGCTTGAAGAATTATTAGAAGTGGCCGAAGTGGGGAACGCATAACTAGATATATCGATATATTGAAATATCCGAATTATGCCTGACTACCGTGAATTACTAAACGAATTATTGATTTACACGGCTTCTCAAAAAGCCTCGGATTTACATTTATCGCCGGGAAATTATCCAACTTTAAGACTATTTGGCCGTTTAACGCCTTTAAAAAAATACAGCATTCTTGATCCGGAAACGCTTCAGGGCATAATCGATTCTTTACTCGAAGATAAAAAATCAAGATTCCTTGTTGAGAAAGAAATTGATTTTTCATATTCCTTAAATCAGGAAGCCCGCTTCAGGGTTAATATCTACCGGACTAAAAACATTCCGGCCGCGACTTTTCGCTTCATCCCTTCCCAGATTCCAGATATTGACCAGCTTAATCTCCCACCGATAGTTAAAATTTTCAGCCGGATCAGCCAGGGTTTTGTTTTGGTGGTCGGACCGAATGGTCATGGTAAGACCACCACGCTCGCTAGTCTGGTCAATTTAATCAACCGTGAAAAGAGCTATAAGATCATAACCATTGAAGACCCGATTGAATATGTGTTTTCTTCCGACAAAAGCATTATTGACCAGCGCGAGCTTTTTTCAGATACTCTTTCTTTCCATAAAGCCCTGCGTTCAACTTTCCGCCAGAACGCCGACGTGATTTTAGTCGGCGAGATGAGGGATTATGAAACGATGTCGGCGGCCGTGACCGCGGCCGAGACCGGTCATTTGGTTTTTGCCTCCCTTCATACCAATAACGCCAGCCAGACCGTGGAAAGAATCATTGATAGTTTTCCGGCAACCCAGCAATCTCAAATCAGGACCCAGCTGGCTAATACCATCTCTGGAGTTATCTCCCAGCGCTTGATCCCGGGAATTAAAGGGGGGTTAGTTCCGGCGGTCGAAGTGATGATCGCCAACTCCGCAGTCAGGAACCTGATTAGGGAAAATAAGTTTAATCAGTTGAATCTGGTCATTGATACAAGTTCTGACATCGGGATGGTTTCTTTGAATCAATCCTTGGCTGCTTTGGTCAAAAAAAATGAAATTTCGATGGAGCAGGCGGAATTTTATTCATTGAATCCGATGGAGCTTAAAGAATTAGTAACTGGCAACTGATTTTATGGAATTTTTATATCAGGCAAAAAATAAAGCCGGACAGGTGGCTGAAGGCATAATTGAAGCCCATGATGAAAACGAGGCTGTTTCTGTTTTGCACAATCAAGGGTTTATAATTTTAGCCCTGGAGCCGAAAGAAAGGGGCCTTTTAAGAAAAGATGTCGGAACGATTTTAATAAAACCATCAAGTCGGGACATTGTCTTTTTTTCAAGACAACTCGCCACTTTAATTGACGCCGACGTTCCCTTGGTCGGCGCTTTAGGTACTTTAGCCGAGCAAGCCTCTAATCCGGCTTTTAAAAAGATTTTGCAGGATGTGACTGAAATGGTTGATGCCGGGAGCTCGCTTTCCAAGGCTTTGGCCAAGTACCCGAAAATTTTCTCCGACTTTTTTATAAGTTTGGTAAAATCAGGCGAAACAGCCGGGAAACTTCATGAAGTTTCCAATTATTTGGCTGATTATTTGGAAAAGCAGGCCGAAATAAAATCAAAAACCATGGGGGCCTTGATTTATCCGGCCTTTTTGTTTTTGGCGGTCGTCGCCGTTTTTATAGTTTTGTTTTTCGGCTTTCCTTTGCTTGATTTGCCGCCGGTTATCCCCCAGATTTTGTCCATTGTTCAGGAAGCGGGAGTGGAAGATTTGCCTTTGACCACCCGTTCTTTGATTTTTGTAAATACCCTTCTTCTTAATTATTGGTATTTGATCTTAGGCCTTTTGGCCATATTGGGTTTTTGGCTTTTTAACTACTTAAAGACGCCCGAGGGTTTGGAAAAATATGATCAACTGAAACTTAAACTGCCTTTTTTGAAAAAAGCGATTCAGGGAATATATCTGGCCAGGATGAGCGAGACTCTGGCCACCTTGGTTAAAGCCGGTGTGCCGATTTTGGATTCTTTGGATATAACTTCAACCGTAGTCGGCAACAAAGTTTATGAGAAAATCATTTTGGAGGCGAAAACCGAAGTCAGCCGGGGAGCTAAAATTTCTGAAGTCTTCATAAAATATCCGACCGTGATTCCGCCGATCATCACCCAGATGATTACCATCGGCGAAAAGACCGGCAAGCTGGATTTGATTCTGGAGCATATCTCTCGTTTTTATTCCAACGAAGCCGACGCTATTATCCGGAATTTACCTTCAATTATCGAGCCTGTGATAATTTTGATTTTCGGGGCGATAGTGTTTATAATTGTATCTGGCGTGTTATTACCGTTATTTAGTATTATTAGGTAAGGTCGATATAATTAAAATTAGAAAAACAGTATGAATAAATTGATTTTAAGAAAAGAAAAAGGTTTTACTCTGGTTGAGCTTTTAGTGGTTATCGCCATCATCGGCGTTTTAGCCACTTTGCTTTTGCTTCAGCTTGGCGGAGCCAGAGCCAAAGCCCGGGATGCTAAAAGGATTTCTGATATCTCCCAGATAAGAACGGCCATTGAACAGTATTTTGACGATAATTCCGGTTCTTATCCGGCTATGAGTCTTTACGACATTTCTGATCCGTTGAAGCCTTATCTTGGAACCGGAAGAATGGCAGGCACCCTTGATCCTTTGGACCAAGCCCAATACGGGTATGCAACGGCGCCGGCGATTTCAACCAAGATTTTGCGATATCAGGTTTGGGTGGAAATGGAGAATGGCAACCCGGCTTTAAAGAGCGACGACGACATCACTACGACCGGCTGGACCGCAAGATCAACCGGCCGAATGGGAGTTTTGACCAACGGAGCTGACCCGGCTACAGGCAGTTGCGCCGACAATGATATCTCCAACAATAACTGTATATTTGACGTTGGCATAAAATAATTCAATAAGACCAATTGGACCCCGTTAGAGGTAACCTCGCTTGGCGGAATATCGATTCAAGTTTGTGAATTGGACCTCTAACGGGGTGGACCAATAAGACCGATTGGACTGATTGGTCTTATTTGGTTAGTATGAGTTTTTTAATTTTTATTTTTGGTTTGGCAATCGGTAGTTTTTTGAATGTTCTGATCTTCCGACTGCCCGAAAACAAAACCATTTTAGGTTTTTCAAAATGCCCCGGTTGCCGGAAGAGAATTAGCTGGTATGATAATATCCCGGTTTTAAGTTTTTTGTTTTTGAAGGGCCGTTGCCGCCGCTGCAAATCAAAGATTTCTTGGCAATATCCTTTAGTTGAACTTTTGACCGGCGTTTTGTTTTTGGTTTATTTTTTGACTCGTTTCCGGGGCGATGGTTCTTTCAGCTCTTTAATCTACGGACTTTTTATCATTTCTTTACTGATCGTAATCGGGGTTATAGATTTTAAGCATTTCATTATTTTTAATAAACTTGTTTTAACGGGGTTTATTGCGGCAGTTCTCATTCTTCTATTTTTTCCTTTTTATTCAATTGCCGGCGGAGACGTTATGATGATTGAACCTTTTTGTTCTATTGTCAGCTGTTTCCCTGAAAACTCTTTTTACGGTCTGTTTTTTTTCGCCGGGATTCTTTTATTTATATTTTTAATTTCAAAAGGCCGTTGGCTTGGTTTTGGAGATGTAAGTGTAGGGGCCCTATTAGGCTTTACCTTTGGCCTTAAAAATTCAATCAATGTCTTTTATCTCACCTTTTTTATCGGTTTTATTATTGCTATAATATTATTGGTTTTCAAAAAGGCCGGTTTAAAATCAAAGGTGCCATTGGGCTCTCTGATGGCTCTAGCCAGCATCTTATTTTTACTATCCGGTTTTAATCTATTAGATTTTCTTGGGCTATGATGGCTAAATTAAAGAAGAAAAACAGGTATGTTATTTTTAAAAGCCGCGATTTTTGGCTGGTTATATTAGTTTTGATTTACGGTTTTTATTCCGGTTTATTCGGCGATTTGTTTAATTATTCAATTAATGGATGGGGATCTTTAAATTCGGCCAGAATTGAAATTGACTATGGAATAAAGCGTCGGGCTTTTGAAGGCGATGTTCTGTTGGATATGTCTATACTTGACGCTCTTTTAGCCGCCTCCCGCGGCGGCGATTTCGAGATTCGCTACGTCCTTTTAAGAGATAAGACCGATATTATGAAAATAAACGGCTTATCCGAAGACGGCCTTAATGGAAAAAGATGGCTTTTTTACTTGAATGGAGAAGAGATTCGGGCTGATGAAATCCATAAAATTAAAGTAAAGCCCGGCGATAAGATTTTAGCCGAGTTCAAGTAAATGAAAAATGGTTTTGCCCCATACGAAACAAAGGCACGCTGCGAGCCCTCGCGGTTTCGTTCAGGGTTTACTCTGATTGAAATGCTTGTTTCTATTTTTATCATCGGTGTTTTAAGCGCCGCGCTACTTTTGAATTACCGGAGCGGCCAGAACGAAGCGTTTTTAACCCGGGCCGCCGCTGTCTTTGAAACGGATTTAAGAGGAGCTCAAAATCTGGCCATATCCAGTAGAGAATCCAACGGTCTGGTTCCCTGTGGATACGGCCTCCACTATGTAGATAACAGAAGATATTCTATTTATGCCGGTCAGCGAAGCGGCGCCTCAAGTTGCCAAACCTCAAATCAAAACTACCAATCCGGTCTGGATTCAGTTTATGAGGAAAATCAAATTATTGAATCTGCTGTGATTTTTAAAACCAGCTGGCCAGATATTTTTTTTGAGCCGCCTGACCCAAGTGTTTATATCAATAAAATTAAATTAGTCGGTACTTCGGCTACGATCCAATTTTGTCTGGAAAATGATTTAACCAAGTGTCGGAATTTAACTGTTGATACGGCTGGAAGAATAGCAACCCAATAAGGGCTTTGTCTAAATTTTCAAGTTTGAAGAACGTAGAAAATTTAGCTACAAAACCTTACCGAGCACATAATCTATTTCTATGAATTATATGTCTTACTCAATTAATGATAAAAAAAAGCTAAAAAAAGGTTTATTAAAAAAGAAAAATTATGTGCTCGGCGCTCAATTTTGTGGTTGTTCGCTTCGCTCACAAACAAAATTGGCAGGCTTTACTTTAATTGAAGTAATTGTTGCCATTGGAATAATTTCTTCTGTTACTGTCGGGGCAATATCCGGCATAAGTTTGAGTTTATCAAGCGCCGCCAGAATCAAAAATAATCTGATTGCCGCCAATCTGGCCCAAGAGGGATTGGAAATCACAAGAAGCATCAGGGATAGAGATTGGCATTTGGGGAATAGTTTTGGCGCCTCCTTGGCTAATGGAATTTATATTGTTGATTGGAGTTCGCAATCTTTAATCTCTTTTTCCGATACATTTTTGAAAATTGATTCTAACGGTTTTTATAATTATGCTTTGGGCCAGGATACAATTTTCAAAAGGAAAATAACTATTGAAAATTCGAGCCAAAATCCAGCTACGGTTGAGAAAACGGCAAAGGTTGAAATTTCATGGCAGGAGAAAAGCGGCCCTAAATTAATCCAAGCAGAATTAAGATTATTCAATTGGCGATAATGAGCAAAAAAGGCTTTACTTTAGTGGAACTTATTGTTGCGGTATTTATATTTTCGGTTTTGATGGTTATTGCCGTCGGTTCTTTTGTCAGTGCTTTAAGCTTGCAACGGCGGGCCTTGAATATTAAGAAAGTTGAAGAGAATAGCCGGTTTATCTTGGAGCTTATGGCAAGAGAAATCCGAGTGGCAAATCCAATCAATACTACCGATAACGGCTGTCCGGGTTCTGGAACCTCAATTTTAACTTTTCAGCATCCGGTAAATGGCTTAATTGAATATTCTTTGTCCGGGAATCAGGTTCATCGAAAAGTTGATGGGGCGGACAGTATAATTTCAAATCCAGACATAGAGGTTTCACGGCTGACTTTTTGTGTATCGGGCAATGCTGTCAGTGATGATAGGCAGCCAAGAGTGACAATAATTTTAAGTTTGAAAACCGGCGGTGCCGCGGCTGAAAAAGCTAACATAGATTTACAAACCACCGCGTCGCAGAGAGTTTTAAGCGATTAATTATTTATGAATCCCGTTAGAAATAAAAAATCAGAGATTTTTGCCGGCGCGCCAAAGGCGAGTCGGATTTCTAACGGGATGAAAGGAACAGCTTTGATTTATGTAATACTGACCGTTGGAGTTATCTTAGGCATTGTTTTCTTTACGACGGCTATTTTTGCTTCAAAATTAAGATTGGCTTTTGATTTTCCAAGCTCTGTCACTGCTTTGTATTCAGCCGAAAGCGGATTAGAGTGGCAGCTTTATAATACTTTTAAAGATCCGGATGCCAATCAGCCGGTATTAACTAATGGGTCTACTTTTACGACTTCGGTTTCACCGCTCAAATCAATTGGTAAATTCCGTGGAGTTAGCCGTTCTTTTGAGATAAGTTCCGGTATTGTCCCTTCTCCGACGCCTACACCCATTCCAACGCCGACGCCTCCGCCAGGGCCGCCTTGGAATTGCAGTATTTGCGGGGGAATACAAGAAGGGACGCCGAGCGATCCGTTCTGCTATGCCCGCAATGTCTGCGAAACAGAATTTAGTATTTCTAATTTCCACTCGTGCTTAGGGGCTCAAGGCGGATTTGACTGTTCAAGTAATAAGACATGCGCGAATTGCTGTGGCGACGGCGTCAGATTTGATAGATTTGACGTCTGGTGCCGGATGCCTGCCTATTGATTTTACTGGCAGTTAATATTATTAAAGGGCTTAACTATGGCTGTAGGAAATTTTTCAAAAAGCGAAGCCGGGCTAAGAATAAAAAAACTCAAAAAACTGATAAACAAATACCGTTACCACCGGCTGGTTTTAGATAAGCCGTTGATTTCGGAACAGGCCGAGGATTTCTTGAAAAAGGAACTTTTTGATTTAGAGCAAAAGTTCCCCGGCCTTATCACTCCTGATTCGCCATCGCAACGTGTCGGCGGTAAAGCCCTTGAAAAATTCAAAAAGATTCAGCATCCAGAACCGATGCTTTCTTTTAACGACGCTTTTTCAAAAGAGGACATGGCTGACTGGGTTGAAAGACAGGAGCGTCTCTTTAAAGGAGCGGTTAAGGGCGGCTATTATGTTGAACTTAAAATTGACGGTTTGGCTATCGAGCTTATTTACCGAAACGGCATTTTGGAAACTGGCTCAACCAGGGGAGATGGCTTGATCGGCGAAGACATTACTGCTAATTTAAAAACAGTTGAGGCAATTCCTTTAAAACTATTAGGCAAAGAATGGCCTAGGGAGCTAGTCGTCAGGGGAGAGGTCTTTATGAATAAAAGGGAATTTAACCGGCTGAATCTGGAGCTAAAAAAAAAGAAAGAAAAAGTATACGCTAATCCTAGAAACCTGGCGGCTGGTTCGATCAGGCAGCTTGATCCCAAAATTACTGCTTCCCGAAAGTTAAATTCTTTTACTTATGCTTTGGTTACTGATTTAGGGCAGAAAAATCATGAAGAGGAACACTTGATTCTTGAGGATTTTGGTTTTCCGGTAAATCCTCATAATAAATTTGTCAAAGATTTAGAGGAAGTCGAGAAATTTAGAAATTACTGGGAGAAAAACCGGGGGAAGATTGATTATGAAATTGATGGCATAGTCGTAACAATTAACGATAATGAGATTTTTAGTAAGCTTGGCGTGGTTGGCAAGTCGTCCCGCGGAGCGATTGCTTATAAATTTTCGCCCAGAGAATCCACGACCAAAGTCAAGGGTATTACTATCTCGGTCGGACGGACCGGCGTTTTAACCCCAATTGCGATTTTGGAACCAGTTGAAATCGGCGGAGTCCGAGTTAGCCGGGCAACTTTACACAATGAAGATGAGATTAAAAGACTAGGAATAAAAATTGGCGATACGGTCGTGGTCGGCCGGGCCGGCGATGTGATTCCTGACGTGATCAAGGTTTTGAAAGAGTTGAGAACCGGCAAAGAAAAAGAGTTCCGTATGCCAAAGCGTTGTCCGATTTGCGGGGGTTCGGTTAAAAGGATTGAAGGCGAGGCGGCTCATCGCTGCGTCAATAAAAATTGCCCGGCAATCAAGAGGGAAGCGATCTACCATTATACTGGAAGGAACACAATGGATATTGCCGGCGTTGGGCCGAAAATTATTGATAGTCTTATGGATGCAGGATTAATCAAAGACGCGCCCGATTTGTATTTTTTGAAAAAAGAAGATTTATTAAATCTACCCCGTTTCGCTGAAAAATTAGCCGAGAATACAGTCAATTCTATTCAGGGGAATAAAAATCCATCTTTAGATAAATTTATTTTTGCTTTGGGAATCCGCCATGTCGGCGAAGAAACCGCTTTTGATTTGGCTAAAAAATTCGGGAGCATTAAAGAATTGGTCGATGCTTCCCTGGAAACACTGTCCAAAATTCCAAACATCGGCGAAGTCGTGGCTAAAAGCGTTTATGAGTGGTTCCGGAATAAATATAATCTGAATCTTTTAGCCAAGTTTAAAAAAGCCGGAGTCCGGCCGAAAGAATTCAAAGTTGCCAAAACGATGACCAGGCTGGCCGGAAAAATTTTTGTTTTAACCGGCGGACTTGAGTCAATGACCCGTGAAGAAGTTAAAGAAAGAATCCGGGAGCTTGGCGGCGATATTTCGTCCGATGTTTCTAAAAATGTTGATTATGTCGTAGCCGGTCTAGAACCAGGCTCAAAATATGAAAAAGCAAAAAAGCTGGGGGTAAAGGTAATCAGCGAGAAAGAGTTTCTAAGTATGATAAAATAGCGATATCTATGTCATTAAGTAAAATGGAAATCGAACATATTGCAAAGTTGGCCCGTCTGGGGCTAAGCGAAAAAGAAAAAGAAAAATTATCTCAAGAATTGAGCGGCATTTTGGATTATATGAAAAAGTTAAATGAAATTGATACTAAAAATGTAGAACCCACTGCCCAGGTTAGTGGATTATTAAATATTTTTAGAAGCGATGGTTCGCCCCAAAAGATAGATGTCGAAAGAATAAAAAAGATAATCAGTCAAGCCCCCGAAAGAGAGGATAATTTCGTAAAAACCAAACCGATACTGGGACGCTAAGCGTTCCTTACTATCATGCTTAGCGTGATGGAAAAATGACAGATATCAAAAAATTAACCATCAAAGATACTATCAAAGCCTTTAAGGAAAAAGAGTTTTCTTCTGAAGAATTAAGGCGCGAATTTTTAAAGTCGATAAAAAAAGAAAATAAGGAGCTTAATGCGTATTTAAGCGTTTTTGAAAAAGAGGCGTTAAATGAAAAAAACGATGGCGTTTTTTCGGGCGTTCCCTGCGCCGTCAAAGACAATATATTGATAGAAGATACGATTTGTACCGCCGGATCAAAAATTCTTGGAAATTATGTTTCAACTTATGACGCCACGGTGATAAAAAAACTCCGCGAGGCCGGAGCGGTTTTTTTGGGGAAAACCAATCTGGATGAATTTGCCATGGGATCTTCAACCGAAAATTCCGCTTTTGGGCCGACTAAAAATCCGCATGACCTGACTCGCGTTCCCGGCGGTTCATCCGGCGGTTCAGCAGCGGCAGTTGCCGCGGGCCTTGCCGTTTTTGCTTTAGGTTCTGATACCGGCGGTTCAATCCGTTTCCCGGCCAGTTTTTGCGGCGTTGTCGGGTTAAAGCCGACCTATGGCCGGGTATCCAGACGCGGTTTGATGGCTATGGCCTCGTCTTTAGATCAGATTGGGACTTTGACCAAAAATGTTTATGATGCGGCTTTGGTCTTAAATATCATCGCCGGCCGGGATGAATTTGATTCAACAACAGTTATGGGGAAGGTTCCTGATTACACCGACGGCATAGACAAGTCGATCAAGGGCTTAAAAATCGGCGTGCCAAAAGAATATTTTGGCGAGGGGTTGGACGATGAAGTGAAGAATTCAATAAATAAAGCGATTTCAAAACTGCAAAATTTGGGAGCCGAAATTATTGATATTTCTCTGCCTCATTCAGAATATGCCCTCGCCGCTTACTATATAATTATGCCTTGCGAGGCTTCGGCTAATTTAGCTCGTTATGACGGGATAAAGTACGGATTTTCCGAGGCGGGCAAAGTAAATAACTTGCTGGATGTTTATCTTGGAAGCAGGGGAAATGGCTTTGGCGAGGAAGCCAGGAGAAGGATAATGCTTGGCACTTATGCCTTGTCAGCCGGCTATTACGACGCCTATTATAGAAAAGCTCAACAGATCCGGACATTGGTTAAGAATGACTTTGATGAAGCATTTAAAAAAGTTGATGTGATTATTGGTCCGACTGCGCCGACAGTCGCCTTTAAGTTGGGAGAAAAAACAGCTGATCCCTTAGAAATGTATCTTTCAGATATTTATACCGTAGCCATTAATTTAGCCGGAGTCCCGGCAATAAGCATTCCCTGTGGCTTTATAAATAAATTACCAGTTGGTTTGCAAATTATCGGCAGGCATTTTGACGAAGCCACGATTCTAAGAGTCGGACATAATTTCGAAAATAATTAATATGAGTATCGGCGAAGCAGTTACAATTATTTCCTTAATTTTGATTATTGCCTTTGTTTTTTTAATTGTTTTATTTCTTCTAAAAGCAAAAAAAATAAAGTCGGGAAAGTCCGCCGAAGGCGGATCCGCCTCTGGCGGAAAAGAGGGGAGCGAGGTCAATTTGGAAAAATTGAATCAAAACTGGCAGGATGTTTTAGACCATTTGAATTCAGCTAATGAAAGCGAGTGGAAGTTGGCGATTATCGAAGCCGATAAAATCATTGATGACTTACTGGTTCAAAAAGGTTATCAAGGCGAATCATTGGCGGAGAGGCTTAATATGATAGACAAAAAAAATATGAAAAGCTTTGATCTTTTGTGGGAAGCCCATAAAGTCAGGAACAGAATTGCTCACAAACTTGATTTCAGAATAAATCGCAATGAGGCGTTAAGAGTTATTTCTTATTACGAAGAGGCCTTGAAAGACCTACAAACGCTGTAATTGGTTTATAGTTCTTCAATCACCAGTTTTTTAATTTTAGGTTCAGCCGGCTGAAAAACTTTTTTATCTTTGCTTTCATCTATATCGCCCAGCAGTTTTTCCACGTCTTCAACTTTATAAACCCGGTAATTATTAATCGGATTTCGATAAGCCTGAAGCTTGCCGCGTTTATCCCAGTTGCGGACGGTTAAAGAGGTAACTCCTAAAATCTTAGAAACCTGTTTTACGCTTAAAAATTGTTTAGGCATACTGTTAGAAAGTAGAAATTAGAATTTAGTAAGTAGAATACTTTTACTAATCTTTTCACTACAAAGTTTATCAAGCTTTTATTCTATAAGTTTAGCTCTACTTATTACTTTTTAGTAGTTTATTAGCTGTGGATAAAAATAATGCCATCAAAAGTTTAATTACGAAGTAAATTTTTACGGGGGCACCAGATATTAGAGAATTTACGGGAGATTTATGCGTTTGGGAGTATATATTGAAACAGAAAAGAAAGCCCCAAGCAGAAGTGTTCTACTTAGGGCTCGAGCTGATAACACTTTATACGTACTTTATACGATCGATTAGCTACGACTCGAGAAGTGCTGGGCGAGTGGCCGAAGTCCGGAGAGGCGCTTTCCATACTTGTCCTCGATCATGGTGAGACTTCGTAGATCCTCCAGCAGTTCAAGTCGAGGATCGTTCGAGCGAGAAATGTTTGAGTTGCACATCACATACATGACGAGGCAGCGGAAGTCCTCGAGAGGAACCCGATGTCCTCCGATTCGGAGGTCTATTTCTCCGTCAGATATTGTGAATGTGTTTGCCTCGATGAGCTTCGGCTCCACCCCTTCCATTACCAAAGACATAGCGTGCCTCCTTTTCTCTACTACACTGCTCCCGTGAATGGGCTTGTTAAAAAGAACTACAGAAATACCTTAGCAGATTCCTTGGTTATTGAAAAGAAAAGAGCCAATGGTGGCCGATTTGACATGTTTCTGTTACTTGAAATATAATAGAATTAATTTATGAAAACTAAAAAAATAAAAGTAGAAGTGAAAACTTTGTACGGCATATTTAATGTTGTTCTTGAACCAGAGCCGGATATGGGCGGATATATGATTACTGTTCCAAAAAAGCCAGATGTAGTCTCTTGGGGTAAAACATTATCTCATGCCAGAAAGATGGCTAAAGAAGCCATTGAGTGTTCAATCGAAGGAGATATCCTTATCGCCGCTGAAAAGGAAAAGGCGATAACTATTAACAGGCAGCGAATTCATGCATGAGTATAGTTCCAATGCTTGCTGCCCGCGAGGTGCTTAGGAGATTGCTTCGTGCCGGTTTTCGAATAGTTTCTTCCAGGGGGAGTCATATAAAACTATATAACTCTATAACCGGCAAACGGACCGAAGTTCCGATGCACCCCGGTGATTTAGGACGTAAACTAATTTCAAAGATTCTTAAACAAGCGGGGATCTCAATTAACAAGTTTTTAAAGTTGTAATTTACTAAAAACCTATTGGCATCGCTTAGCAGTTCGGATACAAAAAGAAAAACAGGCGACTGCTTCTTTACGAAGTGCTTGCCGTGAGCAAGTAAAAGCCCGAACATTTGTTCGGGCTTTTACGCGTCGAATGGTTGCAGAGGTAGGACTGAATTGAAACCAAGTGATATTAAATATAAAAGAAATCTATACATTAAGTTTTATATGAAAAGAGGGTAGTCGATGTAAGAATCGACTACCCTAGGTTGGCAATCTCGATCAAGCGAGTAGAGGTTATTTCTGTAGCATTGGTTTCGGGAGCTCGCCAGTTGCGGCGCAAGAACCTGACTTTTTCTGGATTTAAAGCTTCGGCGATGACTGAAGACCAATCGCTTTTAGATCGGACCGCTAGCGCCTCTTCCGCTTGAACATCAGGCAGATAATTCGGCGGCTTGAGGAGTAGGGATTCTTCAAACCATTGCCTGACCTTTGGCCCCATCAAGTGAATCACCAGCGGGCCACCCATCAGCCAGTTCTTGATGTCATCGGTGGCGGTGATAGAAATGATAACATCGGAAGCAAGACAAAGTTCCTCGCCTCTTAAGTTGTCAGCTCTAATAAGTCGCACACCGTTCTGCTGGCAGAGATGCCGTAAGTCAGTGTAGATACTTTCTACATAGCCAGACTTGAGCTTATCTAGTTTCGGATGGACTCTTGGAATGAAGACAGAATGTGGAGTTTTCGATCCTAGTGACCTAATGCCTTCTGTCATCATCTCTAGGTCTTCCTCGATTACTTCCGGCATGCCTTGAGAGAACCAGAGGAATGCTTTTTCTTCCTCTTGAATCCCCAAAGCCAAGCGTTGTTCTCTTCGGACTAGATCCTTTTTGGGAATCAGTTCCAGACAAGAATCGAAAGCTGGCTGGCCAACAACTTTTACCCGATCAGGATTTAGTAACGGTCTTAAAGCACGAATCGCCTGAGCGTGGGCTTCGTTGATGGCGAACCAAAAATCCGCATTATCCTCACGCCATTTGTAGCCATGATTGAAAAAACCATCAGCTCCGAACACAACTGGCTTGATTCCAGAAAAAGCTCGGGCAAAGGCCTTCTCAACTTTATTAGCACTGGCGCAGGTGCTAATAAAAACAAGGTCGGGTGTTTCAGTCGGCAGACGGTGTAATCCCGATACTGATTCGAACTGAACTTGAAAGTTCGTTCTTGTTTCGATCAGAACTTGAAATCCCATCCCTTCTCCATCAAACACAAACTCAACTTTGTGGCCGAGGCTTTCAAGTTTCTGAGCGATCAATACCATCATCCTTGTCCCACTTAGATCCCCACAGATAAACAGGAAATTCTTATCCAATCAGCACCCCCTTAATGTAAAATGACTAAAAACAAAATACCGCAAAGGCGGGGTTTTTGTCAATAGAAATATGAATCCGTGCTCCTGTCCAAAGCCTTAATGTGGTTCATTTCAGGGGTGTCTGACCAACGCGGTGGTTCAATGAATTCACCACGGGTCAGCCACCCTCCCGCTTCGCGAGGCTCGCCTAAAAGGCGGCTTTTTGTTTTTGGGAAAATACTTGTTTTCAAAATAAGTTTTTGTTATAATACGGCTAATATGCCTCAATCATTTCAAGCAACCAGAGAAATAAAAAGTGCTTATCAAAAAGCCTTAAGAAAATACCCTCCATTAGACACACTTGATCTTCTAAAACAAGAAGTAGAACTGCTTCGTTCTTTGGTGATAAGCGTTGTCGGAAAAGACAAAGAAGGAGAATACAGGCCAGAGTTCGTTAAAAGAATCTTAAAATCAGCCAGATCAAAACCGAAGTACACATACAAAGATTCAAAAACATTTTTATCTCAACTCGGATTGCGCAAATAAATGATTGTTGTTTTCAGTGACGATTTCCTCAATTCTACTAAAGAACTTCCGTCCAAACTAAAAATAAAGTTAAACAAGCTAATTCAAATTTTGAAAGAAAACCCATTTCATCCCTCTTTGCATACAAAACATTTAAGCGGCAAGTTTTCCGGTCTGCTCTCTTTCAGAATCACTCGTGACTGGCGGGTGATTTTCAGGTTTTTTGAACCCGATGTCGTTCAGCTTCTCGAGGCAGCTGATAGAAAAGATATTTATAAATAAACTCTTTTGGCACCACCCAGTAGTTCAGACACAGAAAGAAAAACAGGCGACTGGCTGCCTGTTTCTCCTGCTTTGTTGCGGGGGATGGAAGACTTCAGAACCAGTATAATGCAGTATTCGGATTATTTGAGGTTTGCGTTTGTGAGGGGGTGGTAGATTACGAATTTAAAAGGCAGAAAGTAAAATTGAGTTATAAATTAAATTGAGATACCATTTTGCTAATGGTTCAAAGGGGAGTAAAGGAGCAGTCAGAACTTTATATTTATAGTATGTTTTCTTTCGGAGCAACTGCTGGTTTTATTTCAGTATGTTTATTTAGTGGCTTTGCTTTGGAATACGCTTTATTGCTAATAGGTTTGATGTGCACAAGTATGACACTTAGTTCTAAGTGGCAGAATCTTGGGGATATTACACATACAACAGTAATAAGTGTAAGCACCTTGCTTTTATTGGTTTTTGTTATATATTGTATTTTTACTAAACACGATGAATGATTTAAAAGCTAATATTACTAAAGGTATTTTTGTGGTAATTGGTGGTCTACTATTTGTGGCCGCCGGTGCTTGGATTACTGGACAAATAAGAAAAGAGGAAGTGCCACCGAAAAAAGAAATTGTTTCTTGTCCTACTGACCGTCTTTCTTATAATCTTATTAGTCAGAATCAAAACCAAGTTATTAAATTGATTCCTGAAAGGAAACAAATGTTTGCTGAAAATGGGGAGTTTATTAATTTACAAGTTGTGATAACAAAAAGTGAAACAAAGGATTCTAAAATAGCGTGTGGCTATCTTTTTGTTCGGGTAGGCACACAAACCTATGGAGCATTACAAGACTGGGAGAATATCTACATAAATCCAAATCAGTTTGGCGGACATATCTATTCTAAAAGTGCTTTTTCTATAAATGAAGGTAAAGACTTTTCTGAATATATATATTCATTAGATAAGATTCAGTATTGGCGGAGTAGAAATGAACAGAATATCTTAAATGCTGATTGGGCTTCGCTTCTTAATGTTTCTCCCGAAATATCTTTTATAATAGCTTTGAACACTGAAGATAAGGCTGGATTTATTGATGAGCTATCTATTGCTTATAAATGTTGGAATCCAACAACTGGAGAGGAAAATACTGGTTGTAAGTTAAACATAAAAGATTCAAGTGTTCAAAAAACACCCGAACTTTAATGGCCAATCTTTAAAAAAATAAGGGGCTGTAATACCTCCACGCAGGCTTAATTATTTACAAATTCACATTTAGAGCCTACACACAAAAATTAGAGCCTACTTTTAGTCAACAAACCAGAGAATCAAAGCTCCGATTCCGATAACAATAAGAGAAGGCCAATCAAGGCCAAGTTCGTGAATGAATTTAGTGATTTTATTCATAGCTATTGAGTCAAAGATTTCTTTTGTAGTAAGTCATTTACTGTAATTGGGACTATTTCTAATTCTCCTTCTTTATCTAATCTTTTAATTTCTTCTATGGCGTCTCCGGTAAAGCCAAAAGAAATAAAGTAGCCTCTCTTTCTTTTATCTCTACGCATAGCTGTTTCAAAGTTATCTATATCTGGTCTGCCTGCTTTATCTTTTTGTTTAACTTGAATCGGGTAATAAATATCTATATCGCCAAATAATCCTTTCTCGTCTGATTTAACTCTTTCTTGTTCTATTGGATACAACTTACCATCAATTCCATAATCGCCGACTTTAATTCTATTTGGGATACCACCGAGAGCAATAACTGCCCAATTCTGGAATTCAAAGTGCGGCAGTTTCATTAGTTCTTCTTCTGATTTCGGTAAGTCGCTAAGAATGAAGTCCTTTCCTTCTACAAGCCTAAATCCGTCAGTTAAACGCTGTGCCATAACTCGGCAAGCTGTCGGCGATATATCTATGCCAATCCATTTACGGCCAAGTTTTTGAGCGGCAACTAAAGTTGTGCCACAACCACAGAAAGCATCCAAAACAACATCGCCTTCTTTACTGCTAACTTTTACAATGCGCTCAAGTAGTCTGACTGGCTTTTGAGTAGGATAGCCGAGTCTTTCTTTTTCCGAAGGCATAAGAGGTTGTATATCCCAGACATCGTCAGGATGCTTCCCTAAAGGATTTGCTTCGTATTTGTCATAAACTTTATCGCCTCTAAATGCCCGTGCTTTGTATTTCAATCTTTCTAAAGATTCTTTAGAGTAAGGAGTTCTAACTTCATCAACATTAAAAATCCAACCTTTCCCTCTGGTGTAAAAGAAAATTGAATCGTGTCTTCGGCCAAACCTCTTTTTAGAAACACCGCCTCCTCTATACCACCAGATAATTTCATTTTGGAAGTTATTGAAATCAAAAATCTGGTCAAGCATTAGTTTCACATAATGGCTGGCGTGCCAATCACAATGGTAATAGAAGCTACCGTTTTTCTTTAAGACACGATAAAGCTCCAAAACTCTTGGACGCATATATCGGATATATGCTTCGGCATCGCCAAATCTATCTTCAAAGGCTCTTTTCTCTTGAATATCACCCCAGAATACTTCGTAGTTGCGATTACTATTAAAAGGCGGGTCAATATAGATTAAATCTACAGACTCATCAGGAATTTCTTTAAGCATCTGCAGATTGTCTCCGCAGTAAATAATACTGGTTGTAAGTTGTTTTGGCATACCTGTAGTGGGTTTTATTTTTGCTGACGAGGGCTAAAACACAAAGCCCGCCGCCAGCGATGACTTTCGCCACCCATACACCTTTCGGCGCATGACCCACTACAGGTGCTCTGACGACGAGCTTAATATCCTGTAGTGGGTTTTTATGCCATACCTCGCAGTTAAACCACGAGGGTTAGGCGGCTATTAAATTGTTGTTTTTAAAATACCCTACTTTTGCTAAAAAATAAAGCATCCGGCGCTTATGATAAATCTTGAAAAACAAGTAAAAATCAAGTAAAATTAAAAGAAAATTACAATTACTATGGATAAATTAGCTAAAAAATACAAAGAGCTTTTTTATAGATTCTCCAGTCATTCTGATTTTGAAAAAAAAGTTGAAACCGTAAGAAACCGTTTTGGTATAGATGAAGACAATCCCGAGAAGTTTTTAATAAGAAAACTTAGCTTAAAAGAAGGAGAAGTGTGGCAAGATGCTATTTATGACATCGTTTTTGCAATTATACCGAAGTATATGGAAGCCGAAGGAGACTTTTTATTTACGGCAACAGAGACATATGTTATCGGCGGCAAAAATAGGGTTGATGATTATCTAAACGGTGATGTATTTTATTCATACGGAATGCAATTATTTAAAAATCTGGATGCTAAACATCTATCAAAATTTGGCGATATATACAAAAAAGGATTGTTTATTTATATTTCCCCTTACACATCAAAGAGTGATTTAATCTTGGCAGTAAATAAAAAATGGCCGGAGATTAAAAATGAGCTTCAAAAGAAAAATATCAATAATAAGAATTTGAAAGGCCTACTTAGGGTTAGAAGTCATACTAAAAAAGAAAGGGATAAGATGATTTTTGATTTATATAATAAGTCTCGTGAAGAATTGGGTTTGAAAAGGGGAGAATATAAAGAAATTATAGTTTCTTTGCTTTTAAAAAAACAAGGCATAGATGTCCAGCCAGAAAATGTAAAAATGATTGTCTTAAGACAAAGAAAATTGAGAAAAGGTAACATTTAAGAAGTCTATATAAAACTATTGTCGGGATTTTTTTTGTTTCTTTACACTACAGACATAACTGTAGTTTTTTTATTTTAAGTTTAAATTTTTTAAGATACGAACGACTAAAAAATTTCAATGAAAAACATATTAAAAGAAAAAGATTTCTTTAAAACATCTGATATTTCTTTGTGTTCTGCGCTTTGTTGCTATGGCTACCAGATAGAGGAAGTGGATAAGCAGAGCCAATCTAAAGCAATTTTTCTGATTAAGAAGGACGAAAATTTAGAAGATTTAATTCAAAGATACTTTACCCATCAACTCACGGTAGAACCGTTGAGTTTTTTTAATTATCTAAAAGAAATAAAAACAAGGATTTATAACATTTAGATGTTGCCACCAAAAACAGTTAAAGAATTTAAAGAGTTATTTCGTAAATTTTACAAAATTGAACTCTCTGACGAAGAAGCGTCTTTTCGGGCAAATAATTTATTCAATCTATATGAGGCTGTTTATGGCGGACAAAAACTAAACAAAGATAATCAGAAAACCTACAAAAACCTACAATCTAAAACCTAACAAAACCTCACATTTCCAGAATTATGAAATCAATAGAAAGACGATTTAAGAATATAACCGAAAAGAATCCTTACTGGAGTTCTTACACTTGTTTTTTTGAGGCTATAAAAGGTCAAGGTTTCGGCAAACAAGCAATTCATCGCTGGTTTAATAAACTGGTTGATAAAGATGATTATGCCAAGAATGAGAAAAAGGGGGTTCTGGCACACCTTAGGAGTTTTTCAAAACGCATTGAGGACGACAAGAAATAGGCGATGGGTGGCTCAAGGAAGCGTCTAAACACTTCATCAATACATATTTATTATTATGAAAATTAATATCCAAGAAGTTAGATTCACAATTAAAACTGTAGAAGACGGGAAATATCCGGATTTGATGGCTTATGTATCAATAACTTTCTTTGATGATAAGCGAAGGCATTTTACCGAAAATGGTTTTAATTTAAGAAAAAGTAAATTTGAGGGCGGTAAGCCGTATCTAACAGCCCCTTCTAAGAAATCAAGCAAGGGCTATTATAAATTTAATCTGGTTGAGAAGACTCTTTGGAAAGAAATGGAAAGAGAGGTCATTGAACAGTATGAATATGAAACAATCCCGATTATTAATAAAAATAAAGACGAAGATAAAGAGCTTACTATAGAAGCATTTTAAGCAATACTACTATAGTAATTACTTTAGTTAATACTTCAGTCTATATTATTCTTCTAAGAGATGATTCTTATAAAACTAAATTAAATACTATAGTAAAAGAATATTCTGACACGATAAAAAACGATAAGAATCGTTGATAACAACGAGGAAACAGTGAAGTATCCGTTTAAATCGGTTTAAAAACGGAAGAAAAACCGGAATGATGCTACTAACAGTATGAATAACAGTATAATACCTACCCTGATATAACAGGAATTACAAGCAAGCTATGCCCCTGCTTAACAGGCAAATAACAGGGGGAACAAGGATTATAACAGGATTGTGTAGCATCCAATTAAAAATGGTGGAAAATGGTTGAACGCTTTAACCCCTACCCCGTAAGTTAAACTTAATGACAATAACAAAAAACCAGATTAAAAAGTTGGAAAAACAAGCGGAGGAATGGCAAGATGCTCACGGGGATTACCAATATATTTTTAGGAGTAAGGAGGAACTTGAAAAAGCTAAAAAAGAAGGTCGGGTAAAAAAGGATGCGAGAGTAATAATTTTGGATATATGAGTGAAAAATTCTGCCAATTTATTAAGACCGATGGTGAAAAATGCGAAGCGTGGGCAATGACTAACAATGATTTTTGTTTTAGCCATAATCCAGAAATGGATGAAGCCAAAAAAGAGTCAGTAATCAGAGGAGGGCAATCACCTAAAAAGAACTTTAATCCCTTGCCGCCGGTTAAGGTTAAAGATAGTAAAGATGTAGTAAAACTGGTGTCTCAAGTTATAAACGAGGTAAGGCAGGGAATCATTGATATTAGAGTGGCCAACTGCCTCTTTTACGGCTCTGGGATGCTTATAAAAGCCCTTGAAATTGCTGATTTAGAGGATAGAGTCGGTAAATTGGAAGAAACTTTAAACAAAAGAGATATTGGGGTATAATAAAGATGTAGCCCGCAGTTGTAATAATTCCGTGATTTTTTATTAGTTTCTGCCCTATAAGGGGCGGCTGCCAGAAGCTAATCTTCACGGAAAAGCAACTGGGCTACCAGCCGTCCCTTTAAGTTTATATGAAACAAGATAACACTAAAATTAAATATCTCGTCTATTGTCGTAAATCTTCGGAAGATAACAGGGAACGGCAAATGCAAAGTATTGAATCGCAAGAGAAAGAACTCAAAAGAGTTATTGATGAAAATAGGTTGGATATTATTGGTATAATTCGGGAAGAAAAATCAGCTCATACAAGAGGGAGACGATTATTTACCGAAATGATGCAAAGGTTAGATAAAGGCGAGGCAAATGGGATTTTAACTTGGCACGGAAATAGATTAGCTCGTAATGCCTTTGATGGCGGATGGATTATTACTTTAATGGATGAGGGTAAAATTCTTGAGGTTAAAACAACCCACCGGACTTATTACAATACGCCGGATGATAAGTTCTTTTTACAGTTAGAGTTTGGGATTTCTAAAAAGGATTCTGACGATAAAAGCATAGTGGTAAAGAGAGGGCTTATGAATAAAGCTGAAAAGGGCTGGATGCCTGGGGTTGCGCCTCTTGGATACTTAAATACCCCTGAATTAGTCGGCGGCTCAAGGTTTATAAAGATAGACCCTGAAAGATTTGATTTGATGAAAAAAGTTTGGGAGATGATGGCTTCAGGGAAGCATAGCGTTATTGAAATTCAAAACATAATGACTAATGAGTGGGGTTTCAGAACGAGGCAATTTAAGAGACAGGGCGGGAAACCGATAACTTTGAGTATGCTTTACCGGATTTTTAATAATCCTTTTTACTACGGATACTTTGAATATCCTGAAGGAAGCGGCGAAATGCATAAAGGCAATCACGAGGCGATAACTACAGAAGAAGTTTTTAATCGGGTTCAGTTTTTACTCGGCAAAAAGATTAAAGCCAAACCTCATACTAAGAACTTTGCTTTTACCGGTTTGATGCGTTGTGGAGAATGCGGCGCTCAAATTACGGCTGAAGAAAAATGGAAACACCAGAAAAACGGCAATGTCCATCACTATATTTATTACAGATGCACCAGAAGGAAAAATCCTAAGTGTAGGCAACTATCTATCAAAGAGGAAATTTTAGAAGGACAAATTATAAATACTCTTGAGCAAATAAAGATTCCGCCTGAATTTCACGAAATGGCAATGAGCTGGTTAAAGAAGCGGAATGAGAAAGAATTTGAGGACAAAAATACCGTCATATCATCCCAACAGAGGGCATATACTTTATGTGTCAATAAATTAAAGGGCTTAATTGATATGAGGGCAACCGGCGAAATTACGCCAGAGGAATTTAGTCAAAGAAAGAAAGAGTTGTTAGAAGAAAAGTCTCGGCTTGAGCAATTACTCAATAATACAGGCGGTCAGGTGAATAAATGGATGGAAATAGCAGAGGATGTATTTACTTTTGCCAGTGATGCCAAAGAAAAGTTTGAGAACGGAGATTGGCAAACTAAGAAGCAAATCCTTTCTGCTTTAGGTTCGCACCTCGTCTTAGAAGACAGGAAACTTAGTGTTGATTTGGAAAATGCGCTTTTGCCAATGAAAGCCATCTTAAAATCGTTGAAAAACTTTGGCAATAGGTTAGAACCTCCTAAAAGTGGTTCTAATAAAAGAAAAACAGGCATTTCTTTGCCTGTTTCTCCTGCTTTGTTGCGGGAGGGGGATTTGCACCCCCGACCTCCTGGTTATGAGCCAGGCGAGCTACTACTGCTCCATCCCGCGGCTGCGCGAGGCTCGACCAAAGAGTCGGCCCGCGATTCAAAAAGTCTATAACAGATGAACTTGAAAATCAAGGGAAATTAAGATAATATTTTTTTATCGCCGGTGTAGCTTAACGGTTAAAGCATGCGTTTCATAAGCGCGAGACGGAAGTTCGACTCTTCCCACCGGCATTTTAAAAAAGTTCGAACGCATTTCGTCCCTCGACTGGCTCGGGGTGAGGAAAGCCCCCCGCCTGCGTGGCCGAAGCCACTTCGGCGAGGCAAAGGCCCGCGAAAAATCCGAAAGGCGGCGGAGCCGCACCGATAAAAACTGCCAAAGAACCTGACGAAAAACATCGGCTCGAACCATATTTTTGGGAAAAGAAAATTTTTTCATTCGGAATTATTTGAACGGCAAAAATGCCAGTTTTTTATTTTTGAATCTTGCATTCTTATTTAATTCATGTTACTAATTTTCCTAGAAACGAATTTGAAATCCAATGAAGGGAGGTGAGAGTAATGGTGCTTCACCACGATTCAAAGCTCGTCCAGAATCTGCTCCTTAAAAACGAACTGCTCCGAAACGGCGACAAAAAACATGAAAAGATCCGTCCCGTCCTCGTCATTCTTGGTGGTTGTATGAGGGGCGTATCTGGCGCAGGATCGGCGATTGCATTCCATTTGCTTGGCATCGCCGATGTGTTCGATGTTGTGGTCGGTACCTCAACTGGTGCCGGAATCGGGGCGTATTTTTTGAGTGGCTTGGAGCAAGCTCTACTGGGCACTTCAATCTATTACCAAGAATTACCTCCAAGATTCATTAAGTATTTTCGTTCTCCCGTCGTAGACATTGATTTCGTTGAGGAACTACTACGCGACGGGAAAAAGAAACTCGACACCGAGACAATCCGTATGGCTCGTTCAGAGTTCTTTGTCGGCGTAACAGATACAGAGGACGGGAACCATGCGCTCCTTGACACGAAAACGGCAAGACCTGATTTGGTTTCTGCCATCAAGGCCTCAATGGCGATGGCGGGTCTTTCCAGCGGATCAGTGGTAGTTAATGGTCGGCAATATATTGATAGTGGCGGCTACCCATTTCCAATTCGGGAAGTCGTTCATCAATTTAAGCCGACCGACGTTCTACTTCTTCCAAACTGCACGCGCCAAAGGGGAGAGAGCTGGGTGCCGACGCTTATGGAGAAGCTGTGTGGAGCACTATGCATGCGAAGCGTTACACCTAAACTCCGTGAGTTATGGCAACTACGCTATCAACGGTGGCGTAATGACCTCAAGTTTTTCCAGCAACTCCAAGGAGTGAACAAGGGCATCCTATGGGCACCCCGTGAAGTTAGGTTGTTGGAAAAAAACACATCGAGGCTCTACACCGCAGTTCAGGAGTCCGTACAACAAACCCTCACGGTCTTCGGGCAATCCGAGAAAAAATTCGACCTGCTCTAGCATCTGTAACGGGTGCTAGAGCTTTTCTTTTCAAAGAATTTGCCGCCAAAACTGAAATTCGTTAGAATTTCAGTAGTTCAGAACGCTGAACCGAAAAACTTGAAATTGTCAGCAGTGCGGCTCCGCCGCCTTTCCGAATTTTCGCGGGCCTTTGCCTCGCCGAAGTGGCTTCGGCCACGCAGGCGGGGGGCTTTCCTCGCCCCGAGCCAGTCGAGGGACGAAATGTGTTCGAACTATCTTAAGTATTCTGCATTTTAAAAAAGTTGCGCGGCTAAGGATTAGCCGCGCTGGAGGCGAGAGATTCTACCGGCTCGGGCTGGTTGCGGTGCGGATCCGGGCCTACGGGCGTCTGGCGTGGAGTTTCAGAAGTTGGCATCGGGCAGGCAAAATTATTACTCCAACTTAATTGCTCCAGCCAAGGCACGAGTAAGACCATTCCCAGCAGGACAACCGCTGCAACAATACTTACAAAAAGCAGCAGTTGCATTTTAGCCTCCTTTCTTAGATGGGAATTGGTCTTTAGAAGGGCTTTTTTAATTATACTAAATTTGGCAAAGTTATAGAAAAAAGTTATAAACAAGGTATTGCGGGCCGTCTAAAAGCGAGCCTCGCTATAAGCGGGCGTGGTGTAGCCTGATTAACATGCCTCCCTGTCACGGAGGAGATCGCCGGTTTAAATCCGGTCGCCCGCGCTTTAAGTGAAAATTATAACTGACCAGATAACAATCGGCGAATTAAAGGAAATGTCCGAGAAGATGTTTGGCAATTTGGTCAAGGCCGTGGTTGACATTGAAAAAGAAATTATGGCGGTTGACGGCGAGTTGCATGCTGACGAAGCTGGGCTTTTAGCGGAAAACGGTTCAAGGCACGAAAACTTATGGGGCATAAATATTTACCCGGAAGTTGAGAGTGAGGACTGGATTGAGTTTGACTCGATGGTCAATTTAAAACCATTGTTGGGGAATAGGACCAGAGGAGTGGATAGTCCTGCAATTAAAGAAAAAATCATTAAAATCGTTAACCAGTTGGTAAAAAAGTGAATCAAGAATTAAACTATCAGCACAAAAGTTTAGCTGAAGGCAGGTGGCAAACGCTTTCTTTTTTTGAGCAGATGGCCCATATTGGCAGTGAGATCGAAAGAGCGATGAAGTGGCGCGATAAAAATACGGAATACAGCCGGCTTGCTTCGGATAGAGCCCTGGAGCTTTTAGATTTAACCATCTCTGACCCAAAGAATCTCAAGCGTTTGAAAGAACTATTTCGTCTAAGAGAAGTATTAGCCGATTATTTTTATTTTGATAATATCTATAAGTCAGACGAGCAAAAATGGCATAATTATTTTAATGCCTTTAACTACGCCGCAGTGATAAATGCAAATAGAAATTAATTCTCCGGAAGAGAAAGAATTGATAGAACAGCTCAAAAAGAGAAATGACCCGGAAGCGAAGAGGCTGCTTCGGTTTTTGGATATGCCGGATTTGTCGCGGCAAGCCGAAAGTCCGATTGCCGAGCTTGTCCGGCGGATTTTAAAAATCAAGCAGTTTTCCGATTTTGATGATATTAAAGTTCCAGAGATTGTGCCTACAGATATTAGTTTTGATTTGTTTGATTTTCCAGACGACCATCCTGTTCGTTCCAAATCCCATACTTACTACCCAACAGAAAATTATATACTAAGGACTCACACTACCGTGATGTGGTATTACTGGCTGATGCAGTCAGTGGTAAAAGAAAAAATAAAAAATAAAGAATCAGTCGGTTCTTTTTGCTATGGCAAAGTCTATCGTAAAGATGAAATTGACCGCAGTCATATGCCGGTTTTCCATCAGATGGATGGCTGGCACTTAACTCCCAGAGATAAAAAAATAATCACCTCCGAAGATTTACAGGATGTTTTAGCGGCCATAGCCAAGGCAATTTTCGGGCCCCAAATAAAATACCGTTTCAATGAGGATAAGTTTCCGTACACTGATCCATCTTTGGAAATGGAAGTTGATAAAGAAGGGCAGTGGTTAGAGGTAGTCGGAGCCGGCGTGGTTAAGGGTAGTGTGCTTGATAAACTCGGTGTGGATTCATCTGAATACAATGGCTGGGCATTTGGATTCGGGTTAGAAAGATTAGCCATGATAAGCATGGATTTGCCGGACATTCGTCTTCTTTGGTCAGAGGACGAACGGGTGAAAAAACAGCTAAAACTCGGCCAAAAATTTATCCCGGTTTCCAAATACCCGCCGATAACCAGAGATATATCTTTTGTCGTGGCTAAGGATTTTATCCCTAATAATTATTTTGATTTAATCCGCGATCTGGGCGGAATTCTGGTTGAAGAAGTTAAGTTAATTGATAAATACGAAGAGCCGGCAAAATTCGGGGAAGGCCGGATTAGCTATACTTACCGGATAATTTATAGAAGCAACGAGCGGACTTTGATTTCAGGGGAAGTGGATAAAATTCAGGACGAAATTTATAATCAAACGGCCAAGCAATTTAAAGCAGAATTAAGATAGGCAACTGTTGATACTTTAATTGATTTATCGCTCTAATTTTGATAAAATTTAGTTGTGACTAGTAGATAGAAATAGCCTCAAAATTGATTGAAAAAAGAGGTTGTTTGTTTTTTTATGGTAAAGGAAGAAATAAAGAATAATAAAAATAATCAAGAATCTTATACCGCCAAAGATATTTATGTTTTGGAAGGTTTGGAACCGGTTAGGAAAAGACCGGGGATGTATATTGGCTCAACCGGCCCGGCTGGTTTGCATCATTTGATTTATGAAGTTTTTGATAATTCGCTTGATGAAGCGGTAGGTGGCCACGCCAAAAACATTGAAATCCGTCTTTTGCCGGATAATTCCGTTTCGGTCAAAGACGACGGCCGGGGCATTCCGGTTGATACTCATCATCAGACAAAAAAATCGGCCTTGGAAACAGTGATGACCACTTTGCATGCCGGAGCCAAGTTCGGCGGCAAGTCCTACACTATTTCCGGCGGTCTTCACGGTGTCGGCGTTTCAGTGGTTAATGCTTTATCCAACTGGATGAAAGTGCAGGTTTCACGGGATGGCGGGTTATACGAACAAGAATATGAACGGGGCAGAGCCAAAAAACCGGTCAGGAAAAATGGCAAGCCGGCTAAAGGTTTTAACCACGGCACGATTGTTTCTTTTTCTCCTGATCCGGAAATTTTTAAAGAGATAAAATGGGATTTGCATACTTTGTTTGACCATTTTCGCCAGCAGGCCTATCTCGTAAAAGGAGTTCGGATTGATATTATTGATGAGAGAACTTCTTTGGCGCCGACTTACACTTTTTATTTCGAAGGCGGACTGGTTTCTTATATCAAATTTTTAACCGAAGGCGAGCCGGTCAAGCACGAAAATACTTTTTACGAAGCCAAAGAACACGAGGGGATTATGGTTGAAACCGCTTTCCAGTATCTGGAAGATATGGTTAGCAAAGAATTTTCTTTTGCCAATAATATCTATACCGGCGAAGGCGGAATGCATATTACCGGTTTTAGATCGGCCTTGACCAGGGCTCTGAACGACTATGCCCGGAAAGAAGGTTACCTTAAAGAAAAAGACGATAATCTTACCGGCGAAGATGCAAGAGAGGGTTTGGCAGTGGTGGTTTCGGTGAAATTAAGAGAGCCTCAGTTTGAAGGACAGACCAAAGCGAAATTAGGGAATCCTGAAGCGAGAACTTCGGTTGAAGCGGTTTTGGGCGAGGCTATTCCGGACTGGCTGGAAAGAAATCCGCAGGACGCCCGGGCAATAATGGAAAGGGTGATTCTGGCGGCAAAAGCCAGAATGGCGGCTAAGGCTGCGAGAGAAACGGTTTTGAGAAAAGGGGCCTTGGACGGTTTGGCTTTGCCGGGGAAATTGGCGGACTGTTCCTGCAAAGATCCGGCTGAATCGGAATTATTCATTTTGGAAGGCGATTCAGCCGCGGGGAGTAGCAAGCAAGCCCGTAATCGTCGTTTTCAGGCCATTCTGCCTTTGCGCGGGAAAATTTTAAATGTTGAAAAATCAAGAATTGATAAGATGCTTGCCTCAAAAGAAATCCGGGCTTTGATAATTGCCTTGGGAACGGCTATTGCCGAGGACTTTGATTTATCTAAGCTTCGTTATCATAGAGTAATTATTGCTACCGATGCCGATAGTGTTACCGGAGATACGCCAATTTTGTTTTTTGATAAAAAGAAAAATCTTTTAAAGAAATTGAAAATCGGCGATTTTATTGAAAAAGAATGTGAAGATACTAAAAACTATCAAGTTTTTAGCTGTGATTTAAAAAATAAAACTTTTTCTCTCCGCGACATTGAAAAAACTATCCGCCATCCGATAAGAAATAAACTTTATGAAATAACTACAAGATATGGCTATAAGATTAAAGCAACGGCAGACCACAGTGTTTTTATCCATAGGGATGGAGAATTTATTACTGTACCGACCTCTCAACTTAAAATTGGCGATAAATTAATAAGCCCGTCATCTTTGCCTTGTTTAGATGAAGATATAAAAATTGATTTAAGAAAATTAGTTCGTGATACGTCAGAAGCAGAAAGAATAAGTATTAAGATGCCTTTCAATAAAGTTGATGAAATTCCTATTAACTCGTGGGTTGATATTGATTATAAAGACTGGAAAAGTCTTCAAAGCATCAGGCAAAATTTAGGCCTTTCCAGAACCCAAATCGGTGCTTCTTTAAATCTATATCCGACAGTATTGCAGCAATGGGAGTCAAAAATCGATAATGTAATGCCTCGATACGCATTACTAAGGCAATATCTTTCGGAATTGAAATTAAAATCGAAAAGTGTCCTAAAGAACACCTCTGTTTTTATTCCGGTAAAGTCATGGAACGGTAATTTGCCGTTAGATGCTGAATACTTTGCGGTCAATCATTCAAAAAAAATAAAAATTAAATTTTTATTAGATGAAAATTTAGCTTACCTTTTGGGTTGGTATATAGGCGATGGTTGTTTTATTCCACAGAAAAAAAGTCCTAACCGTTTTTCTATCTCATTTGGTAATGATAAAAAAATTTATGTTAAAAAGTTAACCTGGATAATTAAAAAAGTTTTGAATTCCAATGCTTTTATTGATTGGAATAAAAAAGGTTTTGGCCAATTAATTTTTCATTCCTATGAGTTTAAACTTTTATTAGAGAACTTTGGTCTTTTGGCCAAGAAATCTTATGAAAAATTCGTCCCCTCGGAAATTTTCAGCGCCAAGAAAAATATTCAGGAAGCTTTTTTAAGAGGGTATTTGGAAAGTGATGGCAGTATAATTGTAAAAAAGTATCAAAGAAGATTTACAGTCAGACTCACCTTCACCACAGCATCGGAAGAATTAAAAGAAGATATTATCATACTTTTTAGACAGCTTGGTATTTTCCCGAGTACAAGCTCACGGTTATCAAAGGATCATTTAAGAAAAGATGGTGTCATGATATCAAGCAAAAGGCTGGGGTATCTTATTAATATCAATGGAATTGACCAACTAAGAAAGATTGAAAACATCTGGGGATTTCATAAAAATGCAGAAAAGTTGAAAGAGTATTTGGTCAAATCACCGTTGAATTATGTAAATTCTGTTTATAAAAAGACAAAAATAGGAGAAGGCATTCTTTTGCCGATAACTTCGGTAAAAGTAATTAAATCAAAAGATCCTTTTGTTTATGATATCGCAGTTGGGGTTGATGAAAATTTCGTAGCTTCTTCTGGGGGAGTTTTACTTCATAATACTGATGGCGGACATATCCGTACCTTACTTCTGACTTTGTTTTACCGCTATTTTAAGCCGGTGATCGAGGCCGGGTATCTTTACATCGCTCAGCCGCCGCTGTATAAGATTCAAAAAGGCGCCAAAGTTCAGTATGCCTATAACGACTCCGAAAAGGAGGAAGTCTTGGGTGAACTTAAAAAAGAAAAAGGTGAAAAAACAACGGGCATCAATGTTCAGCGCTACAAAGGATTGGGCGAAATGAATCCAATTGAATTGTGGGAGACGACGATGAATCCGGAAAATCGAGTTTTACTAAAAGTTACCATTGAAGAAGCTGAAGAAGCCGACAAAATATTTGATGTTTTAATGGGCGTTGAAGTGCCGCCGAGAAAAAAATTCATCCAGGCCTACGCCAAAGAAGTTAAAAACTTAGACATATGAAAATCGTCGAATTTTTAAAAGACGTCCGGGCTGAGCTTAGAAAGGTCTCTTGGCCGTCTCGTCAGGAGACAATAAAACTTACCGGCGTGGTTATTTTAATCAGCGTAATTTTGGCCGCTTTTTTGGGATTGCTTGATTTCGGATTTATTACTTTGTTAAATAAATTATTGTTTTAAATTTAAAATGCCCAAACAATTAGGAACAGAAGAAAAACATTGGTATGCGGTTCACACCTATTCCGGCTATGAGGATTCGGTGGCTAAAAATCTTGAACAAAGGATTGATTCTTTGGGAATGCAGGAAAAAATTTTCCGGGTTTTGGTGCCCAAAGAAAAAAAAATAAAAATAAGGAGTGGCAAAAGATATACTGTGGAAGATAAAATTTACCCCGGTTATGTTTTGGTTGAAATGGTTGTGACTGATGATTCCTGGTACGTGGTCAGGAACACTCCCAATGTCACCGGTTTCATCGGTTCAGGCACCACGCCGACCCCGATTTCCGAAGACGAAATTAATATCTTGATGGGCCGGATGGGCGTGGAAGAACCGAAATACAAGATTGAATTCAAGGTCAACGACCATGTTAAAATCACCGACGGACCGTTCAAGGATTTTGACGGCAAGGTTTCAGAGATTGACGAGAAAAGAGGAAAAGTTAAGGTGTTAGTGACGATGTTTGGGAGAGAGACACCGGTAGAATTAGATTTTTTGCAAGTGAAGAAAGTATAGTTTTTGTCTGCGAACGCAGTGAGCAGCAACAAAAAGTTAACCGAGCACATAATTTACTTTCATGTATTATGTTTATTTAATTATTCGTCAAGGTAAAACTTATATAGGTTATACCGATAACTTGATTAGAAGATTGAAAGAACATAAAGTAACAAAACAAGAATTAATTTATTATGAAGCATACAAAAATGAGATGGATGCAAGAACTAGAGAAAGAATACTTAAACAAAGAGGTCAAACAGTTAGGAGATTGAAAGAGAGGATTAGATTAAGTTTAATATAAAAATTAAATTATGTGCTCGGTGCTGAAATTTATAGTTGCTCGCCGAGCTCGCAAATAAATTTCGCATGGCTAAGAAAATAAAGACAATTTTAAAACTGCAAATCCCGGGCGGGCAGGCTACGCCGGCGCCGCCGGTGGGGACGGCTTTGGGACCGCACGGTCTGGCGATTGGCGAGTTTGTCCATAAATTCAATGAAGCGACCAAAGACCGGCTCGGCGAAATAACCCCGGTTGAAATTACGGTTTATGAAGACCGGACTTATTCTTTTAGATTGAAAACTCCGCCGGCTTCTTATCTTTTGAAAAAAGCAGCCGAGATAGAAAAAGGTTCGGGCGAAGCCAAAAAAACCAAAGTCGGCAAGGTAACTAAAGCTCAAATTCGTGAAATCGCCGAAAAGAAATTAGTGGATTTGAACACAAGCGACCTTGAACGGGCGATGAAAATAATCGAGGGCACCGCTCGGCAGATGGGGATAGAGGTTTTAGATAACTAAATTCTAAGTTCTAATTTTATAGTCCCGGCAGAGTGAAAACTTGTTGGACTAAATCAGGATTAATAGTCTTTAAAATCAGGTAAGAGGCCAGAAGGATGATGGCGCCGATAAGGGCGTTAGTCATTTTTTCTTTGGCTTGGCCGATGGGGCCCGGCCGGCCGGCCGCGGTGAACCAGAGAAAACCGGCCCAGAGGAAATTTACGAAAACCGCCGCTCCCACCAGCCACAAACCCCATTGGAAAATCGCTTCAATCAAATCGCCAAAGTCTTTAATGGCTGGAATCTGGAACGACTGTATTCCTTGGTTTTTTTCCGAAACCGTAAAAAGATTCGGAGCGACGGCAGTTCCCGTTTGTCCAATTACCGAAACAAAATATCTTCCCGGAGAAACATCAGGCGGAAGGGTTATTTCAGCTATTGTTTTTTGGCTGTTTAAAGAAGCGGTTAATTCATGATTTTCTCCGCCTTCAGCAAGGCTAATCATCACCTTTTCGGTAAGATATAGGCCTATTATTTTTATTTTTTCTCCGGGTTTTGCCTCATTTGGATCAGCCCCGATGATTTCAGGTGGATTAGAATTAGGTTGAGGCAGTATTGGAGGCCTTGGTTCCGGCCCCGGGGGTTGAGGATTCGGATTAGGCCTCGGCGGCGGCTCATTACAATCTCGCTGACTGCCTCCGGGTCCGGAAGGCTGGACCGCCGGGACTAAAGTTCGGCTTCCGTTATTTAGATCTCGTGTCAGGGAATGCGGATCGCTCCATCTCGCTTTGGGATTAGTTGGAGCGCCGTTGGCGCTGGCGCCAGTCAGTACATCATAGCCCAAAAGTGTTGGCTGATGGGCCAGAAAGTCGCAGGAAATTAGGACACCACTGGGCGCAGGACAATTTTGACCTATTGTTTTTCCATATAGCATCCATCCGTCAGCACGGTTATTCCATGCAACCGCATTTAATAATTGTCCAATTTCTGACGGGGTCATTAAAGCGCAATACTTACCACGTTCGGCCTTGACATCCGAAAGCAGAGAATTTTGTGCATTTGCTGAAAAACTTAGAGTAAAAAAAGCCAGACCAAAAATCAGAAGGGTTCTGAATTTCATAATTTTAATTATATAACATACTATGTTAAATTTAAATTAGTTTATGAACAGATATGAGCCGGTAATCGGGCTTGAAATCCATACCCAGTTAAAGACCAAAACCAAGATGTTTTGCGATTCAAGAAACGACCCGGACGAGAAGCATCCGAATGTGAATATATGCGAAGTTTGCGCAGGCCAGCCCGGAACCTTGCCGGTTGCCAATTTGGAGGCGATAAAAAAGACTATTCTTCTTGGCATGGCTTTGGATTGTAAAATCGCCGAGCACACTTTTTTTGAGAGAAAGAATTATTTTTACCCGGACCTGCCGAAGGGTTACCAAATATCCCAGTATCAGGCGCCGCTTTGCGAAAATGGGGAGCTGGTTATTGATGGTAGAAAAATTAGGATAAGGAGGATACACATTGAAGAAGATACCGGAAGATTACTTCATAATCCAAATGGAAAATACAGCCTGATTGATTTTAACCGGGCCGGAGTGCCGCTTTTGGAGTTAGTTACTGAACCTGATTTGCGTTCGGGCGAGGAGGTTAAAAAATTCGGCGAAGAATTGCAGATGATTTTAAGATATCTTGGTATCTCGGACGCTGATATGCAGAAAGGCCAGATGCGGGTTGAAGTGAATATATCACTTTGGAAGCCAGAAGCCGGAGGCTGGAGGCCGGAGAAGTTAGGAGCAAAGGTGGAGTTAAAAAATATAAATTCGTTCAAGTTTGCCGCTCAAGCGGTTGATTATGAAATTAAAAGGCAGACCGAATTTTTGGAAAACGGAAAAAAAATAATTCAGGAAACTAGGGGTTGGGACGAGATGAAACAGGAAACCTTTTCTCAAAGAACCAAAGAAGAAGCCCAGGATTATCGTTACTTTCCAGAACCGGATCTACCGCCGATAAATACGAAAAATTTGGACTTGGAAGGAATCAAAGCGATGTTGGTTGAATTGCCCAGTCAAAGACGCGAAAGATTTAAAAAATTATACAATCTGCCGGAACACGATGTTGACGTTTTAACCGTAAATAAACAACTTGGCGATTATTTTGAGAAAGTGGTTTCGGAGCTGAAAGGATGGGATAAATTAAGCCATATCAAAAAGCCGCCACAAGAACACGAAGAAAGATTGGTCAAATTAGCATCCAACTATTTGATTACCGAGTTGGCCAAATTACTATACGAAAGAGGAACTGGCTTGGAAGAAATGGAGCATATTAAAATAACTCCGGAGAATTTTGCCGAATTCATTGCCCGGATTTATCATCAGGAGATTTCATCTTCCGGTGCGCAGGTTTTATTAAAAGAAATGTTTGAAACCGGAGAAGATCCAAGCGTGATTATAGAGAAAAAAGATTTAGCCCAGGTTTCGGATGTCGCAGAACTCGAAATTGCGGCGAAAGAAGTTATTGCTAAAAACCCAAAGCCAGTTGAGGATTACAAAAAAGGTAAAAAAGAATCTTTGCAATTCTTAGTTGGGCAGGTGATGAAGAAGACCAAAGGAAAAGCCAATCCGCAGGTGGCGAGAGAGGTTTTAAAAAAAGAGCTTAAATAGTTACTTACACTCTCCTTGATGCGCAACCTCTGCTCCGGCGGCAGAGGCGAAACAGGAGTTCGAATATGTCCGGTTATCTTTCCCGCAGACCGGATCATAAATCAAAATGCAAGCTACTTCGCCGCCTTCAGCTTTTTTAGTGTCTTCCTGGAGCTGGTTCAAAAGGTTTTCCAGTTTTTGAATTTCTATTTGGATTTCTTCGGCTGTTTGAGGCGGTTTGTTTTTTTGACTGTTCCAAATCAAGTAGCCGACCAATGCCGCAACGGCAACTATTAGTATTACTGCTAAAGTTTTTTTCATCAGGAGTCCAGCTTACAAATAATGATATATCATTATTTGTAAGCTCATATTGTTTTATCGACTATTTCTTTTTTCATTTTTTCGATTAATTTCTCTATTTTAATTTCCCGCCCTTGGCGAGGCTCGTCCTTGGCGGCTTCTTCCTTGTCTTTGTGTCGAACATTGACTGATTTGTTTTTTTCTTCTTTTTCGCCGATAACCAAAATATAGGGGATTTTTTGAAGTTCGGCTTCGCGGATTCTTTTGGGTAAAGTTTCTCCGGAGCCGTAAATCTCGGCGCGGATTCCGCTTTCTTTCAGTTCCTCAAGAATTTTTCCGGCGGATTTTTGCTGTTTTTCCGAAACCGCAATCAAAACCGCCTGCACCGGCGCAAGCCACAAAGGAAAAGCGCCCTGGAAATGTTCAGTCAGTACGCCAATAAATCTTTCAAAAGTTCCGAAGATTGCCCGATGAATAATCGCCGGCCTTTGGGGCTTTCCGTTTTCATCTATGTATTCTAGTTCCATTCTTTCAGGAATTTGGAAATCAAGCTGGGCGGTGGCCAGAGTCCAGGTTCTATCCAAAGAATCTTTAATATCAAAATGAACCTTTGGTCCGTAAAAAGCGCCTTCGCCCTCAAGGACTTTATATTTGAGCTCTGCTTCTTTAAGTGCTTTTTCCAAAAACTTTTCGGCTTCGTCCCATAATTTTTTATCGCCCATCGCTTTTTCGGGACGGGTGGCCAAGCCATACGAAACCGGCAAGCCGAGTTTTCTATAGAACTCTTCGGTCATCTCGAGTATTTTTACGAATTCTGATTTTATCTGGTCTTTGCGGCAATAAATATGGGCGTCGTCCATGGTAAATTGACGGACCCGGAAGAGCCCTCCCAAGACACCGGACAATTCATTGCGGTGAAGCCGGCCAAGCTCGGCCAGCCGCAAAGGCAGGTCGCGGTAGCTTCTGATTTTCGTTTGGTAAACCAAGGCGCTTTCGGGGCAGTTCATCGGTTTTAAGTAAAATGTCTGGGCTGGTTCATTTTCTTCACCAACAAGAACTTTAAACATATTTTCTTTGTAGTTTTCCAGATGCCCTGATTTTTTGAAAAGTTCTTCCTTGACCATAATCGGTGTTGAGATTTCCTGATAGCCGTTTTGGTCTTGGAGTTCCCGGATATATTTTTCCAGTTCTTTGAAAATTATCATTCCTTTGTGGTGCCAAAACGGCGCTCCCGGCGCCACTTCGTGAAAACTAAAAAGATCAAGCTCTCTGCCGATATCGCGGTGGTCTTTCGATTCGTTCATTTACTCTTGAGATTACCAAATGGAGAGAAGAAAATCAAAACTAATTTTTTAAATTGCGGATAAATTTGTGATTTTTGATAGAAGTTGGTATTTTAGATAAATCTTATGAATAAGATTTTAGTATCTCCACAAGGCAAACTTTTTTGGCAAGGTAAAGAATATAAATGATAATCCGCCAATTTCAGGAAAGGGTAGTGCTATTTTTATGCATATAACTAGATCCGAATTTACGCCGACGGACGGGTGTATCGCGTTGGATTTGCAGAGTCTTTTAGAAATTGTAGAATCAATTACCCCAAGTGCGGAAATATGTATTCAAGGCGAAAAGTAAAGGAGGATAGTTATGGATGGGATAGAAAAAGGGATTCAGTTAGGCCGCATGGTCCCGTCCAGCGGCCTTTCGTTTTCCGGCTCTAAAATTTTTTATAATCATCTACTTAATTAGATTACACGTGTAATCTAATTAATAACGTTAAATTAATTCATTTATTTACGAGAGTGTCGCTACCGGCGTTACTTCCTGGCATACGATCTTCGGCACGCCATCCTTCTCATTGACCCGGCCCGAGACCACAACAATATTATTTTCCTGCCACAGCGCCGGATTTTTTTGGATCAGGTCGTTGAAAACAATAAGTTCCACTTTTGAATTTACATCTTCAATCTGGGAAAAAATCATAGGCTGATTATTGCGGGTAAGAACTTTTTGGATTCTGGTCAGGAGTCCGCCGATTTTCACGTTTTGCCCTATTTTTGAAAAAATTTCTTTTATCTCAGAAACTTTATAATCAAGTTTTAATTTTTCCTGATAATCCTTCATCGGATGCTCCGAAATAAAAAGCCCAAGCAGTTCTTTTTCCCAATTTATTTTTTCCCATTTGCTCAAAGCCGGCGCTTCTTTTAATCGTAGAGGCGGTAACTGAATTTCAGTTTGACCAAAGAGGCTTACCTGTCCGAATGACTTATGTTTTTGGATTTCCCGGGCGTATAAGAGCAGATCCTCAAGGTTATATAAAAATGTGTTTCTTTGGCCAAGAGAATCCAGCGCCCCGCACTTAATCAAACTCTCAAGCGATTTTTTGTTGAGATCTTTGTGCCGGACCCGGCTGATAAAGTCTTCCAAAGAAATAAATTTACCACCCGTTTCTCTTTCTTGGATTATCGCTTGAACGATATTTCCCCCGACATTTTTAATTGAGAGGAGACCGAAACGAATTTTTGCTTCTTTGCTGTCTCCCGGAATAACCGAGAAAAGCGCGAAACTTTCGTTGATATCTGGCGGCAAGACCGAAATTTTCATAGCGACACCTTCATCAATCAGGAAAGAGATTTTTTCCACGTCGCCCGAATGGCTATTCATCAAGGCGGCCATAAATTCAACCGGATAATGGGTTTTGAGATAAGCGGTTTGGTAGGAAATCATAGCGTAAGAAACCGCATGGCTCAAATTGAACCCATAGCGGTTGAAGGGTTCAATCAAGGCCCAGAATTTTTTGGCAATTTCCGGCGGCGTTTCGTTTTTCAGCGCACCTTCCATAAATTTTGCTTCTTGTTCGTAAAGTAGTTTCTTAATTTTTTTACCGACTGCTTTTCGCAAAACATCTGCTTCGGCCAAGGTAAAACCCGCCAAAGCCTGAACTGCTTCTAAGAGTTGTTCTTGGAAAATCATTATGCCGTAGGTATTTTTTAAAATTGGTTCTAACTTCGGATGAAGATATTCAACTTTTCTCTTGCCGTATTTACGGGCGATGAATTCAGGAATAAGTTCCATTGGGCCCGGGCGATATAAGGAAATCATTATGGCAATATCTTCAAATTCGGTTGGCTTAAGTTCTTTCAAGTAACGCCGCATACCATCTCCTTCAAGTTGAAACACACCTGCAGTCTTTGCTTCTCTCAAAAGCCGAAATGTTTCTTTGTCGTCAAGCGGAATTTCATCAATATTTATTTTAATCCCGTGAATTTTTTCAATCAGCCTCAAAGCGTTTTCAATAATAGTCAGATTGGCCAAGCCCAAGAAGTCCATTTTTAAAAGACCAAGATCTTCAACCGAACGCATCTCGTATTGGGTAATAACTGTGTTCCCGCCACGCTGAGCGTGGCTCGTTGGGACGCTAAGCGTCCCGTTTTGAACCGACTCCCTATCTTTATTTTTTTCGGCAGTGGCCCGCTGCAACGGCACTTGTTCAATAAGAGGTTCTTTGGTGATAACCACGCCGCAGGCGTGAGTGGAAGCGTGGCGGGCCACGCCTTCAAGCCGCATCGCCGAATCAATCAGGCTTTTTGCTTGAGCGTCGCCGCTATATATTTCTTTCAGTTCCGTTACCAGCTCAAGAGCTTTTTTCAGAGGAAGGTTAAACGGTATGGTTTTAGCAATTTTGTCGCAAAAATCATAGCTTAGACCAAGAGCCCGGCCGGCGTCGCGAATTGCTCCCCGAGAGGCCATTGTTCCGAAAGTTATAATTTGGGCGACATGGTCATTCCCGTATTTTTTGGCCACGTAATCCAAAACTTCGTATCTTCGAGCATCGTCAAAATCCAAATCAATATCCGGCATTGAGATTCGTGAAGGGTTTAAAAAGCGCTCAAAAATCAATCCATATTTTAGAGGATCAACTCCGGTAATATTTAAGAGGCAGGCGACAAGACTTCCTGCGACCGAGCCTCGGCCCGGCCCGACAATGATTCCCTGGGTTTTCGCCCAATTGACCAGATCCTGAACGATTAAAAAGTAAGTGGCAAAGCCGGTTTGCTTGATGACCGACAGTTCATAATCGAGCCGTTCTTTAATTTGTTCTTGGGTTGCCGCTATTGTTTTCTTTTTCAGTCCCTCATAACATAGGTATTTTAAGTATTCGTCAGCATCTTTGTATCCTTGAGGAATTTCAAAATGAGGCAGTTGGATTTTGCCAAGCTCCAATTCAAGGTTACATTTTTCGGCAATAAGCCGGGTGTTTTTAAAAATTTGGTCCAGTTCCGGTTCCGTGAGTCCGTTTATCAGTTTGAATTTTTTATAAGTTTCTTCCGGGTCGGTTAAAGAAAAATCATCTACTTTCATAGTTAGTCGATCCCTGTCATCAGTCCGGTTATTTGTCTGGACAGCCAGCAAAACATCATGAGCATGGCTGTCATCAGGTCTTAAGTAATGAGAATCTTGTGTTCCGACTAAAGGTATTTTTGTTTTTCTGGCCAGTTCCAGAATTAAAGGATTAACAAGATTTTGGTCTTCAATGTTAGGATGCTGCTGGATTTCAAGAAAATAATTTTCTTGGCCGAAAATTTCCTGATGTTCGTATGCGACTTTTTCACCCGCTTCAATTCCTTTATTCAAAAGCGTTTGGGAAATTTCTCCTCCAAGACAAGCGGATAAAGCAATTAGGCCTTCCGAATGCTGTTTCAGTAATTCTTTATCAACCCGGGGCTTGTAATAGAATCCGTCCAGGTGCGATTTAGATACGAGCTTGATTAAATTTTTGTAGCCGATTAAATTTTTTGCCAAAACTACAAGATGATATCGTTCGTCATCAATATTCGGTCTTTTATCAAGATGACTGCCGCGAGCAACGTACAATTCTACTCCGATTATCGGTTTTATTCCGGCGGCTTTTGCTTTTTTGTAAAATTCAATCGCGCCGTAAAGATTGCCGTGATCGGTCAGCGCGACTGAATCCATCCCCAATTCTTTAACCCGGGAAATTAAATCATCTATCTTTGAGAGGCCGTCCAAGAGAGAGTAGTGGGAGTGGGTATGGAGGTGAGTGAACTTCATGACAAGTTAATTTTAGTTTTCTGAAATCAAGAGAGCAACTGTTGAAAAGATGGAAATTAAAAAGCTACCCTCGGTCTATCGTTTTCTTCATAGGGGTAGCCCTTCTTGTAAATTGAATCTCTGTTACTTTGCTCGAGTTGCCGATAAGTAGGGCGTGTCTACCCCTTTATCCCCTACCTTATATACGGCAACTCTTCGCAAAGATACCAGCAATTTACAAGATACTTCCCAAATTCAGAAAACGATACGCCTCGCGCTTTTTACGCTTTTTAATTTCCCTTATTTATAATAACTTGAAAATTATTTTCAGTACTGCTATGTTAATTTTACTTCCCAATCATGGCCCTGATGGTGGTTTGAAAAAGGGTATTCAGGGCGAGAGTGCATCCGATAGCACAACCGAAAGGCGTAGGCGGGAAGTTCCAGCGACTGGCGAGTAGCCCAAAAGGATGGCCTAGGGCCCTTGCGGGTTTGCACTCTCGTTAGTGAAAGGGCTTTCTTCTAACCATCGAGAAAGCTCTTTTTTCTTTTCGGGCTTCGCCGGTGCGAGCTTGGCGAGCAGCGGAATCTGAATTAAAAATTGTGAGACATATCCGTTTTCTGAACTACAAGGGAGCAGCTCACAAATAACCGAAAGAGAGTAAAAATTTGCCGGCAACAATAAAGGGTGGAGGGTCGCCCCTTTTTGTCGGCAAATTTTAATGAAGACAATTTCTTAATTACGAACGGTACTTTCTGAGGATTATTTGTCTGTGAGCTTGAGAGAAGAAAACGGATATGTCTCGCGAATACTTTCTTGATTGAGATTAAGCAAAGTGATACGATAAAACCCATGTTAAAAATCAGGTTAATGCGAATCGGGAAAAGGGGCCAGGCCTATTTCAGGGTCGTGGTTCAGGAAGCCAGAAGCAAAAATCAAGGCAAGTACCTTGAGGATTTGGGTTCTTGGAATCCGCACCAAAATATATTCCAGATAAAAGAGGGAAGAGCGAAGCATTGGTTATCAAACGGCGCCCAGCCCTCTGACACGGTTCATAATTTTCTGGTGGACAAAGGATTGGTTGAAGGGCCAAAGATTAAGAAAGTAAGGCCGAAGAAGAAGCAAGGCGAAGAAAAGGTTCAAGAAACAGCGCCAGCGGCAAAAACAGAAAAGGCGTCGGAAGCGCCAACTCAAGTAGAACAGCCAATTCAAGAAATCTCATAAAATCAAGGTTTTTGTGGTAATGTAAGTATCAGGCTGAAAAAGGCCTAAAAACAGCACTTTTATATACATCATTATATTATTTGCTAAGTTAGTTGCGGGTCAGAAAATACTTAAATAACCTCTGACCCGCAACTAATAGGCGAGCCTGGGGCTTCGGCAAGATGCCGGAGTGAGGGGCAAGCCAAAGGAGAAGAGAAAATGGCAGCAAAGAACGTTTCGGCGGTGGTCTCTGGCGCGGGTTTTGCGGCGGCCTTCTGGGTCGCTTTGGACAAGGCTTGCCGCCAGCGGGGTGTTGAAGATGAGGGGATTTACAATGCTCTCAAGGATGGCAGTCCGCTCGTTGAGCGGTTTGCCGATTTCATCTCCGAATCGGCGTTGCGCGTCTTCGCGATTTGGAAGACCATCAAGCTCGGCCTTCACAAGTCGCCCGAGGCCTACGAGAATACGTTTGAGGCCGCCAGCTTCAGGATCAGCGACTACGCGCGCAAGATTCTGAAGAAGATTTCGGTTTCCCAGACCGAGGTTGAGCTTGACCTGGTCAAGGTCACGCCTGCTGGCTTGGATCTCAAAAACCCAACCTATCAGCGGATCTGCGACCGGGCCATCGAGCTGGGACTCGAGAAGTGCCCCCGCGAAGTCGGACCGGCCCTCCGGCTGGCTTACCAGAACCAGCCCTACAGGGAGTGGCTCTGGGTGGCGATGGAGCCGGAAGCTGGTTCGGACGGCGTTCTGCGCGTGTTCGGTGTTGTTCGCGACGACGACGAGCTGTGGCTCCACGCGCTTTGGTTCTCTCCGCGGAGCACCTGGCGCGGCGACGATCGATTCGTCTTCGTCCGTCCCCGCAAGTAAGACCCTTGGACATTCGGTCCTTGGGCACTCGACCGGTTGAGCTTGTCTCAACCGGTCTTTTTCTTTTTCAAAAAATAAACTATCATTGATTTGGCGACGTGTTTGCGGTCACGGCTTCAAGCGGCCTCTAAAAAATAAAAGATACTTGGTATGGCAAACTAGGGTATTGTGATACCGAATTCGATACAGTCCCGAGAGCATTCAAAGGACAGTGGCACAGAAGATATTCCGTACGATAATCTGGGCCGTGAACGCGAACTGGAACTCGGCTAACCGCGGCTGGAACGTGAATGCCAACTCCGTTGAGAACCCGAACGAGTGGAATGTGGGCAACCAGGTTGTCTCTCGCTACTTTTTTCTTTCTTCCGCTTTAACGGCGGAAGTTTTGCTTATCAGGCCTCTTTTCCATCCGCCGACCATTTTGCCTAAACTTTCCATATCGGTTCCGAGAACCGTATACTGATTATTAGAGATGAGTCGTGTTTCCCATAAAAGTTGAATAAAGAAACGAAGAGAATCAATTTTAACAATTGCGTCATCAAGTATTTTAATTTTTTCTTCAATTGACGAATAAACGGCTTTTCTAAGCAATTCAAGAAGTTCCAGGAATAATAAATCTATTTTTGTCCCTATGCCGAACCGTTCCGCTCTGGGGATATTGCGGTGCATTTCAACCCAGTTTTTGTAAATTGCTTTGGCCTTTTCCAAAAGAGGCACGCTGTTTTTTTTGGGGGGGGCTTAAGAGAATCTTTTTTATGAAAACTATATTCCGCCATAAATTTGAAGATATTATCAGCGTTGAGAATATCTTAGAGGCCTGGAGAGAATTTGTGAAGGGGAAGAGAAAGAAAAAAGATATTCAGGGTTTTGCTTTTAATTTATTTAAAAATATTTCGGTGCTTAACTGTGATTTAAAAAGTTTTAAATATAACCATGGCGGTTACAAAGCTTTTAATATAAATGACCCGAAGCCGAGAAATATCCATAAGCCAACCGTCAGAGATAGATTATTACATCATGCTATTTACCGAAAATTGTATCCGTTTTTTGACAGAACATTTATAGCTGATTCTTTTTCCTGCCGAGTTGAAAAAGCAAATCTTAAAGCCATAAACAGATTTCGTAGTTTTACTTACAAAGTCAGCAAGAATCGTACTAAAACCTGCTGGGTTTTAAAATGCGACATCAGGAAGTTCTTTGAAAATATCAATCACGATATTTTATTGGAAATTTTAAAAAAATACATCTTCGATAAAAAGATTATCTGGCTTCTCGAAAAAGTAGTCCGCAGCTTTTCTTCAAAACCAGACGCCGGTCTGCCTCTTGGCAATCTCATCTCTCAACTCTTGGTAAATATTTATATGAATGAATTTGATCAGTTTGTTAAACATAAACTTAAAATCAAACCCTATATCAGATATGCAGATGATTTTGTGGTTATATCGGAGGATAAAAACTGGCTTAAACGACAAATACAACCAATCTCTGATTTTTTATCCAATCAACTAAAATTAGAGCTCCACCAGGACAAGATATTCATCAAAACTCTTGTTTCTGGGGTTGATTTTCTTGGCTGGGTGCATTTCCCAGACCATAGAGTTTTAAGGACTATGACCAAGAGAAGAATGTTCAAGAGATTAAAAGAATCACAAACATTGGAAACCATTAGTTCTTATTTGGGTTTGCTAAAACATGGGAATACTTATAAATTAAGAAAGTTAATTCTCGAGGCTTGACAGCATTATTGGTTTTGCTAAACTTAAATTAATATGTAAGATGATTAAAATTTAATAGCCCGCCATTGCTAAAGCTATGGCGAGGCAATGCAATTAAAAGATTGTATGACCGCGATTTCTTCTTTACGGAGGAAATCGCGGTTGTATTTTGGAAAGGTCTTTAAAAATTCAATAGCCCTCCTTCGCATGAAGCTATGGAGGGCGATGCAGGTTCATCATAGTCAATCAGACGCAGATTTTTTTGAGAGTTTGATCCTGGCTCAGGATGAACGCTGGCGGCGTGGATAAGGCATGCAAGTCGTGCGGACGCAATCGCCAACTTCTAATCTCTAATCTATAATTAGGTCAATGAAAGGAAATTTCCGAGAATTTAAAGTTTATAGAGATGCAAAGGATTTAGTAATTAAGGTATTTCAGTTGACACGTAAATTTCCAAAAGAATTTTATTATTTATCTGACCAAATAAATAGGAGCGCTTTATCAGTTGTTCTTAATATTGCTGAAGGATCAGCAAAAGGAAGCGATAAAGACTTTAATAGATACATAAAAAATTCTCTTGGGTCGGCAACTGAGTTATCCTCGGCATTAGAGATTACAGAAGACCTAAAATTGATAGATGAAAAAGAATATTCATTACTTGATACACAGATACAAGAAATCATTAAACAATTAGGCGGCTTCTCTAAATATCTTTTGAGGCGTTAGCGATTGGTGATTGGAAGTTGGTGGTTGCGTAAGCGGCGAACGAGTCAGTAATACCTTGGTACGTACCCCTGACGCGGAAATAACTCTGCGAAAGCAGAGCTAATATCCGATGGTCTCGATGGAGCAATCTATCGAGTAAAGGTAATCAGCAATGATTGCCGGTCGGGGAGCGGCCTAGGTCCGATCAGCTTGTTGGTGGGGTAACGGCCTACCAAGGCGACGACCGGTAGGGGGCCTGAGAGGGTGATCCCCGACGATGGAACTGAGAACGGTCCATACATCTACGGATGGCAGCAGCCGAGAATATTCGACAATGGGCGAAAGCCTGATCGAGTGACGCCGCGTGGAGGAAGAAGGGCTTCGGCCTGTAAACTCCTTTTCCCTGGGAAGAACTCTGACGGTACCAGGGGAATAAGGGATTGCTAACTCTGTGCCAGCAGCAGCGGTAATACAGAGATCCCGAGCGTTATCCGGAATAACTGGGCGTAAAGAGCGAGCAGGGGGATTTGTTAGT
>JBBTXZ010000011.1:0-51831 GCA_038062015.1 Patescibacteria group bacterium
ATTCTAAGAACCGGATGATTCCGAGACCATGGTGAACGCCACGGACTCTTGATAATTTTTATCTATCATATATTATGACAGGGGTCAAGATTTGACTTGCTTTTTAAAATTACTATAATTATTTTATTCATCCGACTCCGATAAATACTAAATGCTAATTTTTAAATTCTGATTACTATGCTTTGTGATATCTGCAAGAAAAATAATTCAACTCGCCGGATTGTTAAGGTAGTCAACGGCCGAAGATCGGTGATGAATGTCTGTGATGAATGCTCTGACAGAGGAGTGAGTTTTGGTTTTAGCAGTAATCCGGGAAGACGTAACGACGACCGGCCGAAAAGAAGAGGGGGGCGTGATCCCTTCGGTTTCGGCAGTATTTTCGGCAATGATCTTTTTGGCGATTTATTCGGCGATATTTTTGAGGCCGAGCCGAGAGTTCAGGAAAGAGTGGATGTTCAGGATTATATTTCCGAATCAGCAAAAGAAGTTTTGAATCAAGCGGTTCAGTACGCCCAAAATTCAGGCAGCTCTGAAATCGACACCGAGCATCTGCTTTTGGCTTTGATAAACGACCCCATCATCAAGAAGATTTTAAGCAGTTTGAAAGTTTCGGAAACGGAAATAAGATCGATTTTGGAAAGAAGCATTGAGACCGGACAAGCTGATGAAGAGCCGGAGTTTTCTCCACGGATGAAGAGAATTCTGGATTTGGCTCTGCCCGAAGCCCAGAATTTGCGCCACGGATATGTCGGGCCGGAACATCTGCTTTTGGCTTTAATGGCTGAAGGTGAGGGGCTTGGCGCAAGAGTTTTGAAGAAGCAGAAACTTGATTACGAAAAGATAAAAAACGCCGCGGCGAAAACGGTCGGCCGGGGAGCCAAAGAAGGCTTTATTCCAATGATGGAAACCCCGGCTCTGGATCAGTTTTCCCGCGATTTGACTCAAATAGCCCGAGTCGGAAAGCTCGATCCGGTCATCGGTCGTTCCAATGAGATAGAAACCACGATTGAAATTTTAGCCCGGCGAACAAAAAATAATCCGGTTTTGATCGGCGAGCCCGGAGTCGGTAAAACTGCGATTATTGAAGGCTTGGCCCAAAGAATCATTTCCGGAAATGTTCCTGAACCTTTGCAAGGCAAACGGGTGGTTGAACTTGATTTATCCGGTATTCTGGCCGGCACTCAGTTCCGGGGGCAATTTGAAGAACGTCTCAAAGGGATTTTGGAAGAAATTAAGACCAATTCCGATAAGCTGATTATTTTTATTGACGAGCTTCATTTGCTGGTCGGCGCCGGCCGGGCTGAAGGCGGGGCGATGGACGCAGCTAATATGTTCAAGCCGGCTTTGGCGAGAGGCGAACTTCATGTTGTCGGAGCGACGACCCTTAAGGAATATCAAAAGCACATTGAAAAAGATGCGGCTTTAGAACGGAGATTCCAGCCGATTTATGTATCAGAGCCGTCAGTCGGCGAAACGGTTGAAATTTTACATGGTTTGAGAGACCGCTATGAGTCGCATCACCGGGTCAAGATTTCTGACCAAGCCATAGTCGGCGCGGCCGAACTTTCCCATCGCTACATCACCAGCCGTTTTCTGCCGGACAAGGCCATTGATTTAATAGATCAGGCGGCGGCCCGGGTCAGAATTCAATTTTCGACTGAGCCGGACAATCTGAAAAAACTTGAAGAAAAAATCCGCAGTTTCAAAAAAGAACTTGATGCGGCCAAGCACGCCAAAAGTAAAAAAGTTCAGGTAATTGAAAAAGATATTGTCGGGCTGGAAAAAGAAAGAGCCGAAAAACTGGACGAATGGGAGACAAAAAGGGCAAAAATTATTCCGGAAGTCAGCCTTGAAAATGTGGCCGAGGTGATTTCAAAAATCACCGGAATCCCTTTGACTGAATTAACCCGGGCCGAAAAAGAAAAATTGCTTAATATGGAAGAAAGAATCCACGAGCGGCTGATTGATCAGGAAGAGGCGGTCGCATCAGTGGCTCAGGCAATCAGGCGCGGTCGGGCCGGACTCGGAGATATAAGACGGCCGATTGCTTCGTTTTTGTTTCTTGGGCCGACCGGCGTCGGCAAGACGGAATTGTCGCGGACTTTAGCATTTACGCTTTTCGGCGATGATCAGGCTATGATTAGAATCGATATGTCAGAATTTATGGAAAAGCACAATGTTTCGCGTTTAGTCGGCGCGCCGCCCGGATATGTCGGCTACGACGAAGGGGGGCAGTTGACCGAAGCGGTTCGCCGGAGGCCGCATTCAATAATTCTTTTGGACGAAATCGAAAAAGCCCATCCGGATGTTTTTAATATCCTGCTTCAGGTTTTGGAAGACGGCCGTTTGACTGACGGCCAGGGCCGGCTGGTTGATTTTTCCAATACCATAATTATTGCTACTTCCAATGTCGGTTCTGATATAATTCATCGGGAATTTGATAAGCCCTCGGCTGACCGAATGAGTTACGATGCTTTGCGCGAGCTTTTGATAAATAATCTTCGGACCTATTTCCGGCCAGAATTTTTGAACCGTCTTGACGAGGTGATTGTTTTCAAATCGCTTGAAAAAGAGCAGATTCAGAAAATCGTGGTTTTACAGCTGGAAAAACTTGCCGAAAAATTAAAGATGCTCGGCTATGTTTTTGATATTTCTCCAGCAGCGGTGAAGAAACTGGCTGAGCAGGGCTTTGATCCGCATTTCGGGGCCCGAGAATTAAAACGGGTGATTCAGAAAGAAATAGAGAACCGGATTTCCGAGCTTTTATTGAAAGAGGAGCCGGAGCGAGGGAGCGTGATTGAAGTTGATTTTGAGAAGGAGTTTGAAGTTAAGGTTAAAGAGCAGGTCAAGCATTAAAGAAAAATGAAACAAGTTAAAATTTACACAACTTCTACCTGCGTTTACTGCAAAGGAGCGAAAGAGTATTTTAAGAATAAGGGAGTTGAAAATGAGGAGATAAATTTAAGCGAGCATCCGGACAGAATTCAGGAGATGATTCAAGTGTCAGGGCAAATGGGTGTGCCGGTGATTTTGATTGATGGGAAAGTGATTGTCGGGTTTAATAGAGGAGCAATTGATGAAGCGCTTCAATTAAGTTAACTATACCGTGGTTTCAAGGCTATTGTGTCGCAATAAAGTGTTTTTGCGCCATACTTTTAATCGTGCTATTATTTTAGTGTGAAGAAAAAATATCTTATCAAAACAAAATATGGTAGTTTCAATGTTTCTATCTGGTACGATCGTACTGATAAACTTTATCTTGTCGAAGTGCCTAGCTTTGATAAAACTATGACCCAAGGTTCAACTCTTGCTGATGCAAAATATATGGCAAGAGATTTAATAGAACTCTTATGCGAGGTTGCTTTTGATGATGGCAAGGTTGTTATTGATGACTATGGCAGCATGTTTGGTCGGGGGAAGATTGCTAAAACTTCGGGGCCGGTTTCCATACAAGCATGAGCATCCTGCCGATGCTTGGTGCGGCCGCGATAATTCGCGTTCTTCTAAGAGCCGGCTTTCTGATTGTAAGACAAAAGGGGAGCCACGTATTCTTACGGCATAAATTCGATCAAACGCGATTCGCGACGGTACCCAGACATTCACGTGATATATCCAGGAAAGATCTTGCGAGTATTCTCCGCCAATCAAAAATATCTGTTGAGGAATTTCTCCGCTTACTTAGTAAAAGGAAATAGTTATTTTGCTTGGCGAGCAATATTAACAGGTGTATTCATCAATTTTAAAAAAACTTGACAGGGTTTGTAGGTATACTATAATAGATATATAGGCTAAAAAGAGGGGGTTGCTTAGTGGATCAGTAATAGTAGAAATCATCGAAAAACAAAGGAAAATTAAGGTTTTGGACTATTATTTCCACCAAGGAGCTCCTTCATACTTATTTAATAAAAAGTCTTCAGTCTCTGGGCGAGCGGTTGGGATTTTCCGCTGCGAAGAGACCGTAAGGCGCGGGCGATTATCCTTTGGATTAAATCCAGAGGGGAGCTTAGCCAGCCGGTACGAAAACCCGGCACTACACATTTTTCGTTCTTTGGGGGCGTAGATGAAGGCATTCGCCGGTTTGAGCAGTGAGATCCCACTGTTCGCTGAAGCGAGTTCTACGCTCCCGAAGTTTTCTAGCCTCGCGTCTTCGGACAGCGGGGCTTTTTCTTTTTATCGCCACTCCGGCAGCCAAACTGTTAATTTATAATACCATTCCGGAATTGTAAGGCCGTAAGTAAGAGGTGAGAAGAAGAGAAATAAAATTATTGAGCCTGTTAGAATCGTATTGAACACGATTTTTTTATTTCCAATTTTTGATTTATCGAGCGAATAGGCAAGGATTAAAATTGCAAAAACCAGGGCAGTCATATAATGATATAAAAACATCACTCGGCCGATGAAAATGAAAGGAAGCCAGTTTAAGAAGTAAGAAGTAATAAGTAAGAAGCGAGGAGAATTTTTGAATTTTCTGAAATTTATAACAAAGTAAATCACGGCAATGGTTGTAAGCCAATAAATCAGCGGGTTACCCAGAAAATAAATTTTAGAAGAAACTTGTGAAGAGCTTGTCGAATCATTCCAGTAATAAATAGGTTTATTCATAAATGGCCACTGGAACCACTGGCTTGTGTAGGGATGGCTGGCCCCGAGTCTGGTGTTAGATCTATAAAGTTCCAGATTAAGCCCTACGAATTTTTCAAAGATGTTCATTTGTTGGAAATTAGGCGGGTGAAAAGCAAAGCCGGGTCCGGGTTTATTTAGAAGCGAGAAATGAACAGCGAAAATCGAAAAATAAACAAGAAAAGGGGTAATGATTAAGAATAATAGACTATTTACAGCTGACTTTATTTTTCCGGCCGATTTAAACCAACTTATGAAATAAAAAAAGAGAATAACAGCCAGAAAAGACAGGCCGGTCCATTTGACGGAGAGGGCCAAAGAAGAGAAAAGTCCCGCAAGAAAAAGATATTTTTTATTACTATTAGTTATAAATGATCGCTTGAAACTAATACTTTTTTGGTATTTAAGATAAAATAAAATTCCTAGAAATCCAAAAAGCAGTAAAAAAGCATCAATTAAAATAAACCGTGATTGGGCGAGCAGGGAGTTTTCAAAAATCAAAAGCAGGCCGGCCAGGAAAGCGAATTTTTGGCTGATGCCGAGTTCAACAGCGATTAAAAAGATAATGGCAGGCAGTAAAGCACCGGCCAGTTTCGGTAGAAACCGTAGCCATTTGTAAGAGTCGTCAGGGAATTTCTGGCCGATATCTTCAAAAGAAAAGCCGGATTGGAAACCAGAAATTTTAGCCATTCCGGCGATTAGAAGTTTGCCTAAAGGTGGGTGGATGTCAAAAAAGTACTCGCCGGTGAAATAGCCGGAAACGAATTTGCCGAAATGGACTTCGTCAAAAACGGTTTCAGCCGGATGGCTGAAAAAGACAAACCGGGTAAGCAAAGAAAGAGCCAGAATTATCAAGAGGTATTTCTTTGTCATTAGTTTTAATTTATTATAGAATAGTATCAATTAAATGGAAAAGCATGATTTAATAATTATTGGGGGTTCGGCCGCCGCCACGGCGGCCGGCATTTATGCCGCGAGGCGAAATTTGAATTTTAAAATTGTCTCCAAGGATTTTGGCGGAGAAGTAGCCACTTCCGGCGAAGTTGATAATTACCCGGGTATACCTGATACAGATGGACTTCAATTGGCGGAAAAATTCAAAAAACATTTAGCTGATTACGGAGTTGAGCCGGAAACCGGAGTGGAAGTTGAAAAAATTATCAAACAAGAAGATGAGAGTTTTTGCATTGCGGCTAAAACTGGAAAAGAAACGGCCAACTGGTCTGAAAAAATGGCGGGGAACGGGAACGATGCTCCGAAATGCGATTACATTGCTAAAACAGTAATTATTGCTACCGGCGTTCATCCTCGAGAATTAAATGTTACCGGCGAAAAAGAATTGAGAAATAAAGGCGTTAGTTATTGTAGCGTCTGCGATCTCCCGCTTTTTAAGGATAAAATTGTTGCAACAATTGGCGGAGGGAATTCAGCACTTGAATCAGGAATAATGGGAGCCGACATTGCCAGTAAAGTTTATGTTATCAACAAAAACCCAGCCTTCAAAGGCGATCAAGTCTTGATTGATAATTTATTGAGCAAGAAAAATGTTGAAGTGATTTATAAGGCTAAGGCCGCGGAAATTTTAGGTGATGGGTTTGTATCTGGTTTAAAATATAATAATGAAAGCGGAGAGACTAAAGAGCTGAAAGTCGACGGCATTTTTATCCATATCGGCATGGTGCCTAACAGTAAAGTTGTTTCCGATGAAGTTGAGAAAAATCAATTCGGCGAAATCGTAGTCAGTAAGAATTGTGAAACTAATATTCCCGGGCTTTTTGCCGCCGGCGACGTGACTGATGTACCGTTTAAGCAAATAGTTATTGCCGCCGGCCAAGGCTGTTGCGCCTTGCTTCAAGCGGTGAATTATCTTAATAGACTAAAACAATGATTTATCTAGCTGCTGATCATCGGGGTTACCAGTTAAAAGAGAGAATCAAGGAATGGTTAAAAGAGTGGAGATACGAATTCCAGGATATGGGCGCTTTTGAGTATAATCAGGATGACGATTATCCTGACTTTGTTCACAGGGCCGCTCAAAAAGTTTCTGAAAATCCGGAACAAGACAAAGCCATAATCTTGGGTGGTTCGGGTCAGGGCGAGGCAATGGTTGCGAACCGCTACAAAGGCATAAGAGCAGCGGTTTTTTACGGCCCATCATTTGAGACCGGAGCGCCAAAAAGCTGGAGATGGGAAAGCTGGTTATTGGTTTTGGGCGGTGGCGGATCTCTAGGCGTAGCAGAAGGCATTATTTACGAGAAGTTTAAAGAAATTATTAAAATGTCCCGTGAACATAATAATTCGAATGTTTTGTCGCTTGGCGCTTCGTTTTTACACGAAAAAACCGCTAAGGGTTTAATCAAACTCTGGTTTGAAACGTCGTTCAGCAACGAAGAAAGACATAAGAGACGAATAGAAAAAATAGATAGAAGTTAAACTTACATTACAATTGTAATGTAAGTTTAACTTCTCTTAGCTATGGTGAAAGTATTCATTACCCGACCTATCCCAGAGATAGGAATAAAAATACTGCGCGACAAGGACTATGAGGTTTTGGTTAACGAAAGAGCAAGAGACCGCGCGGCGGGCAAAAGCGAAATTTTAAACGGCATTAAAGGCGCCGACGGATTATTCTGTACTTTGACTGAAAAGATCGACGCCGAAATCATAAATGCTGGTCTGCCCAGTTTGAAAATCATCGCTAATATGGCTGTCGGTTTTGATAATATTGATTTGGAGGCGGCTAAACAGCGCGGCATCATGGTGACCAATACGCCCGGCGTTTTGACTGATACCGTGGCTGAGCATGCTTTTGCCTTGATGCTGGCGATTAGCCATCGGATTGTCGAGGCCGATAAATTTGTTCGCGCCGGTCTTTATAGGGGTTGGGGGCCGATACTTCTTTTGGGCAGTGATTTGTCAGGTAAAACGCTTGGCGTGGTTGGTTTGGGTAGAATTGGATCTCGAGTCGCTTATCACGCGGTTAGAGGTTTTGGAATGAAAGTTTTGTATACTGACGTGAAAAGAGATGAAAATTTTGAACGGGAATTTGGAGCCCGGTTTTTTGAAAGTATTGACGATCTTTTACCGAATTGCGACTATGTTTCTTTGCATGTGCCTCTAATAGATTCAACTCTTCACTTGATTGATGAGCGGCGATTAAAACTTATGAAAATCTCGGCTTATCTGATAAACACTTCCCGCGGACCGATTATTGATGAAAAAGCCTTAGCCTTGAGCTTGTCGAAGGGATTGATCCGTGGCGCCGCGATTGACGTTTTTGAAAACGAACCGAAAATTGAGCCGGGGCTTTTGAAATTAAACAATATTATTTTAACCCCGCATATCGCTTCAGCTACCGAAGAAACCCGGAATAAAATGGCTAAACTGGCAGCGAAAAATATAATTGAGGCGCTGGAAGGAAGAATGCCGCCGAATATAATTAGAATATAGAATTTAGAAAATAGAACTTAGAATTAAATTACATTTTGATTAAGATTATTCCAGCAATACTCGCAAAGACCGAACAAGAGTTTGTAAATATGGTTCGCGCGATTGAACCCTACACTGATCTGGTTCATTTAGATATTGCCGACGGAGAATTTGTACCAAATAAGACAATCGATGGCTACGAGGAGTTAATGAGGATTGAAACAAAACTTAATTTTGAAATTCATTTGATGATTAATAATCCGGAAAGCGTAATTGGCCGCTGGTTAAAGACTAAGGCCGTTAGATATTTAATTCACCCCGAGAGTGTTGAAGATTTAGAAACATTAATTAATCAAATTAAGGGGAACGGCAGAGAACTTGGCTTAGTTTTGAATCCGGAAAATGATCATTCGGCAATTGAGCCATATCTTGATAGAATTGATTTAGTTCAGTTTATGACCGTTGATCCGGGTTTTTACGGTTCGTTGTTTCGGCCTGAAGTTTTGGAAAAGATTAGAAATTTTCATAGCCGGTATCCGAATAAAATTATTCAGGTTGACGGAGCGATTAATACAGAAACAATAAAATTGGTTGAAGAAGCCGGAGCTAGTCGGGCTGCGGTCGGAAGCCATATTTTTAAAAGCAATAACGTCGAGAAAGCGATTCGTGAATTAAATGTTTAGCATACTTGATGTAATAACAATCGGTTCAGCCACTTGGGACGTTTATTTAAAAAGCGAAGATTTTGAAATTCGCGAACATAGTGATTCGCCGACCGGAGTAGAACAGTGTTTTCCTCTTGGTGCGAAGATAGAGGTAAAAGAAGTAGTTTTTACTACTGGCGGGGGAGGGACGAATGCGGCGGTTACGTTTGCCAGACAAGGTTTGAAGACGGGTTGTGTCGGCGTGGTTGGGGACGATTTTAACGGCAAAGAGATAGTCAAAGAGTTAAACCGCGAAAAAGTTAAACTTTTTTTCAACGTTCACAAGGATGATTCCACCGCTTATTCAATTATTCTGGTTTACCCGAATGCCGAGCGTACTATTTTGAGCTATAAAGGCGAGGGCCAACATTTTAATTCCGATGAAATTAAGTGGGAAAAACTGAAAGCCAAATGGTTTTCTCTGGGCAGTTTAGGCGGGAACTGGAATTTGCTTGAGAGAGCTTTTGAGTATATCACGGCCCGGAATTTTAAAATCGCTTTTAATCCAGGCGGAAAAGAATTGGCTCATGGTTTGGAAAAATTAAAGCCCTATCTGGCCGAGGTGGATATTTTCAGCGTCAATAAGGAAGAGGGAGAATCATTGTTAAAATCCAAAATCCAAATGACAAATGACAAAATGAAAGCAGAAGAAATTCTTAAGAGATTAAGCGAATTGGTGAAGGGGATTGTGGTTTTGACGCTTGGGCCGGAAGGGGTTTTGGTTTCGGATAAACAAAAAATTTACCGGGCCGGAACACCAGATTCGCCGAAAGTAGAAAGAACTGGTGCTGGCGATGCATTTAACTCTGGATTTGTAGCCCAAATAATTAAACAAAATCAGCCAGAAGCCGGAAGCTGGAAGCCGGAAGCGGTGATGACCTCAATCCAGTTTGCCACCGCCAATGCCTCTTCGGTTGTCAGTCAATACGGCCCCAAAGCCGGGATTCTCAAGAAAGACGACTGGGGACTGTGGCCTTTAGTTGAAGTTCAGATTCTTTGAATAAAGAAAAAGACCGACGGAGTGCGTCGGTCTTGTTAGGAGGGGCGAGTCGTTCGATAAGCTCACGACTCGCAAGAGGAGGTCAGTTCCAGTCGCCGTCCATTTCGGAAAGTGACTGGTGGCGGGGGACGTGGCGGCTGGCGCCACGCCTGAGCATCGCGTTGACGAGGGTCGGATCAGCGATCCGGCCCTCGGCTTCAGCTCGAGCAAGACGCGGGATAAAGGGCTCGGCCCAATCCTCACGCCAGCCACGAACTTTTTTTCCGTTGAGCCGAACTGGCGACAATCTGACCACCATACTGACCTCCTTAAGGTGCAATTTTTTGGCTAGAGTTCATCCCCAGCCTATACCTTATTGTAGCATACGTTTGACTTTCTGTCAAGTTTAGGTTAAGTATTAGAAACGAATAAAATAGACCTTGCTATAGACCTTGCTGTTTTTATTTCCAGAGTTTTATTTTAAACTTTAATTAATGGATCAATTGGCGCAAATTTTGCGGATTAAACTCAAAACTCTTTTAGATTTGGGAAAAGGAATGGTAGGTATTACGGGCAAAGAAGGGATGATCCAGAAAGTTGCGGAAGAAAATGAGGCAATTACCCGGAAGACTTTAGCGGAATCGGGACTATTAAAAGAAAGCAGCGCCGCAGAAGTCCGTGAGCGTCTTCAGAAAAAGATTATTGATTTGAGTAATAGATTGCCAAACGATTGGCAGGACCTTTGTGAAAAGGCTTCAGACTTAGTTGATTCTAAAACCGGTTTTTTTATTAAAAAAGAAAAAGCAATTGAGCTTTTGGAGAGATATCCGCCCAAGAATATGGAGATTGACGAAGAAGATTTTGAGTCAGTTTTCGCGGCTTTGCGATTTACCCAAAGCGCTGAATGGATGCATAATTTTTTTGACGAGGCCTATGGCGATTTAAAGCCCGAAGATTTTGAGGAACGAGCGATTAAATTAAAGGTTTTAGATGAAAAATGGTTGAAAGCAGCCGATAAATTTTTAGATAAAAAATACCACAATGTCAGCCATTTGAAAGAATTGGGAATTATCTTTGTAATTCCTTTAAGATTAGACACTCCGGGCGAGGCAATGAGGATATTCACTCTGCTTTTACATTATTTAAACGAAGTGCCGTTTTACTCGAAATTATTCAGGAAGTTTTCGCAAGAGCAGGATTTTATACAGAAACTGAAGTCGCTTCTGCGAGGTGATGTTTCCGAAGGTCCTTTACCAGATAAAGGCAGAATGAGTTGGCGAATTATTCAAAGATACTTAGCGAAAGATGATGAAAACGACCCGCGGCTATTTATGCCGCATATTAACCCTGAAGCCGAGCATTGGTTCAAGGCCATAGAAAGTTTGGCCAAGCTTGGGCCGGATTTTGCGTTCTGGAAAGAGCTTGATTTTACAGGCGGGTTCTTTGGGAACGAACTTGTAAGCTTTAATTTGATTGATTTAGTGATGACCTTGGTTAAAAAAGAGGAAATTAAATATCTATATCATCAGCAAGAAGCCCTTTGGAACAAGATTTTTATTGAATATTTTGGCCGTGAAAAAATGAACGAGCTGATTGAAGAAAACATTATCAAAGGTTATATTGAGTTATAAATGAATTTAAACGATTACTTAAAGATGGCTAAGGATAATAAGTTTGCGGTGCCGCATTTTAATTTTGCGTCGGCGGAGCAACTTGAAGCGATTATTCTGGGTTTTAAGAAAGTTTTGGATTTTTATAATTTGCCTTATGGTAAGTACGCTTTGATGGCCGGGACCTCGGAAGGAGAGGCGAAATTTTTGGGTTATAAACAAGCCCGAGCCTTGATTGATTCGTGGAAAAAAGAAACCAATATCCCGATATTTTTAAACGCCGATCACCATAAGAGCCTTGAGTCCTGCCGCCAGGCGCTAGACGCCGGCTACGATACTATACTCATCGACGCTTCCACTCTACTTTTTGAAGAAAATACTAAAATTACTCACGGCGTCAGAGATTACGCTAAATCTGTTAGTCCTGATATTACTGTTGAAGGTGAGTTAGGCTATCTTCGGGGCGAGTCAAAAATGCAGGAGGCGGTTGAAATAAATACAGACGATTTTACTAAGCCGGCCGAAGCCAGAGAATTTATTGATAAAACCGGCGTTGACCGGCTGGCCGTTGTTTTCGGCAATATCCACGGCATCGTTTCAAAACAGGAAGAGAAACTAGACTTTAACTTGCTTAAAAAAATAAACGAGGCTGTCCCGGAAACTTTTTTGGTTTTGCACGGCGGCTCGGGGCTTTCAGAAAGAGATTTTAAAAAAGCAATTGAAAGCGGCATAACTAATATTCATATAAACACCGAAGTCAGAATTGCTTACCGCGAGGGGCTGGATGAGAAGCTGAAAGCGGCGCCCGGCGAAACCTCGCCATATAAGTTTTTAGAAGGAGCGGTTGAGAAGATGAAAGAAGTAGTGGAAGAAAAAGTAAAAATTTTTCTGAACTTATGAAAATTATTATTTTAATAATTATTTTTGTCTTATTGGCTTTTTTTGTTTATCCACAATTGCCGAATAGATGGCTGGGCAGTTATTTTAAATTTCCGGAAAGGCCGTTCCGGCTGGGATTGGATTTACTTGGTGGAGCCCACTTGGTTTATCAGGCTGATTTATCAGGAGTCGCCGAAAGCGATAGAAAAAGTTCAATGGAAGGAGTCAGAGACGTAATTGAAAGGCGGGTTAATTTATACGGCGTGGCCGAGCCGAATGTTCAGATAAGCGGAAGCGACCGCCTGATTGTTGAATTGCCTCAAATTAAGGATGTCAACGAGGCGATTAAATTGATAGGGGAGACGCCGTTTCTGGAATTTATGGAGTTAGAGAACGAAAACTTCGTTTCCACTGGTTTGAGCGGCCGGCAGCTTAAACGGGCAAATCTGGTTTTTGACCCGAATACAAATTTACCGATGGTGAGTTTGGAGTTCAACGACGAAGGGACGAAGCTTCTTTTAGAAATTTCAAAAAGGAGTATAGGTAGGCCGCTGGCTGTTTTTTTGGACGGCCAGCCGATTTCTATTCCTACAGTTCAGGATGAAATTACCAACGGCCAAGCAGTCATTTCAGGTCAATTTACCATTAACGAAGCCCGGGAGCTGGCGGGCCGTCTTTCCGCCGGCGCCCTGCCTGTGCCGATAAAATTAATTTCACAACAGGTAGTAGGGCCGAGCTTAGGCAGAGTGTCGTTGGAACAAAGCTTGAAAGCCGGATTTTACGGCTTGATCGCTTTGGCCTTGTTTATGCTGGTTTTTTACCGCGGCTACGGCCTGGTGGCTCTTTTCGCTCTTTTGTTTTACACGGTTTCGGTTTTAACGATTTTTAAAATATTGCCGGTAACTCTGACTTTGGCCGGAATCGCCGGTTTTATTTTATCGCTTGGCATGGCTGTTGATGGAAACATTTTGATTTTTTCTAGAATTAAGGAAGAACTAAAGGAAGGCAAAAGCCGGGCTTCGGCGATTAATATCGGCTTTGAACGGGCCTGGACTTCAATCCGCGACTCCCAGATTACTACTTTGATTGCCGCTATAATTCTTTATATTTTTGCAATTTCGCTGGTTAAGGGCTTTGCCTTAACATTAGCCATCGGCACGATTTTTAGTATCTTCTCCGCTGTTTATATAACTAAGCTGATTTTGAAATCGGTATACAAATAAAATGCCAAAACAGCTTCTAAAGTCAGAACATTTTTATAAATTCTTTTTGTGCCCGCATTGGATTTGGTACGATATCTACGAAGATCAGAAAAAACATAAGCACGTGCCGCCGGTTTTGGAAATGCTTTACTCAGGCCGCATCCGCGAGCCGCACTCGGTTTTGCCGACTAAGGAATTCGTGGAAATAAAACCAGAACTTTATAACGACCTTGACGAAGCTTTTTTGGCTACAGTGGAGTTAATGAAACAGGGTAAGAACATTTATAAGCCGGTCTTGATGAACGGCCACTGGGTCGGCGAACCGGATTTTATTGAGCGCCGGCCGATTGCCGAATTAAAGATAATTGATTCTTCGGCAAAGAGCAATTTCGGCGATTGGTATTATGTCGCTTACGACATCCGCAATGACCCGGAACTCAAAGACGAATATAAATTTCCTTTGGTCTTCGCCAGTTTGATTTTGGAAAAAATTCAAGGGGTAAGGCCGTCGGACGCTTATATTATGAATGCCGACGGCGAAGCTAGATCTTTTTTGATTGATCCGTTTTTGGATAAGTTTCAATTAACTCTTAAAGAAATTGAAAAAGTCCTGGAGGGCGAAAAACCGCCGCCGTTCATCAAAGGAGGATGCAAAAGAAGCCCCTGGTTTGCTATTTGTGAAGAAGAGACTAAAGGTTGTGAGGATGTTTCCTTGATTCATGGCATTAGCCAGCGGGACCAGAGGGATTTCTACGAATTGGGGATAAAAACTGTCCGCCAGCTGGCTGAAACCGATTTAAAACAGCTTCAGGAAAAGCTTGAAGGCTGGAATTACGACAAATTAATCCGGGTCCGCAATCAGGCCGAAGTTCTGGTTTCCGGCGAGCCCCTGATAATTCAGCGCTACAATTTTCCGAAAGTTGAAAATGAAATCTACTTTGATGTTGAAAGTGACCCGACCCGCGGTATTGATTTTCTTTTCGGCTTGCTGGTAAAAAAGCAAAATCGAAAAACCGCTGATTTTGAATATTTTTTAGCCAAAGGGAAAGAACACGAAAAAAAGTTGTGGGAGGATTTTCTGGAATTTTTATCAAAATTGGAGAATTTCGTCATTTATCATTACGGTTATTATGAAAAGCATGTTTTGCAGAGAATGGAAAAAAGATACGGCGCGCCGGCGGATTTAATGAGAAAATTCCGCGAGAACAGTTTGGATTTATACAATATTACGACCAGTTCGGTTATTCTGCCTATTTATTTTTACAGCTTAAAGGATGTGGCCGGACATATCGGTTATCAGTGGTCGGACCTTGGAGCGGGCGGGGGAGAGGCGGTGATTTGGTATGACCAGTGGTTGGAGACAGGGAAGAAAGAGTTTTTGAAGAAGCTGGTTAGATACAACGAAGACGATGTGAGGGCGACTTTGCTGATTAAAGAATGGCTCCAGAAGCAGAAGCCGAGGGTGCAGAAAGATTTTTTGCCGGAAGAGTAGCGAAAGCCTGTATCGGGTATAGCCAATTTCTAAACAATAAAGCCTCTTGGCTACAGCCACCCCAGAAACCGTCTCTCGGGGCATATCTGATTTCTTCATAGGGGTAGCCATTCTTGTAAATGGAGTCTGGCCATTTACAAGATACTTCCCAATTCAGAAATCAGATACGCCCCTGCGGCCGGTAATGGATATGTGGCTGTACCCTGCGGGCTTTATTAGAAATTCATATATCCTCACGGCTTTCTTCTTTTCATTATCGTTATCCTCGTGCTTTTTCCATTTTTTAGAGGCTCTACCCGAGCCTAGAAGATTCCGTCCCCAATCAGAATTGTGTCCGGCGAAGCCCGGAAGAAAACCTTGAAAAATCAAGGTTTTTCAGCTATTGATAAATGGCTATGTTCTATGCTATGATGAAGTATATTAAAATAGCCATTTTACATAGTATATACTTATAATAACACTTTCAAAGATGCTATTTGCAGCTGATTACAGCTTTTAGGGCGATTATCCCGCTTTAAGAGTTGTAATCAGCAGAAAGGTAAGCCTTAAGTCCGGCAATTCCGTCGGATAAGAGGTAAGCCAAAGGAGAAGAGAAAATGCTGCAGATCGATCAGTTCGTGGAGTTCAGTGCGGCGGTTCTGCGGTCGCTTCCGCGGGACCTGGATCAGACAACGGCCCAGAGCTGGATTCAAGACCAGCGGGCGCTTGCGGATGTCCTCCGCAAGTCGCTCAAGCCAGAGTCCGAGTCAATAACGATTGGAATCAGCAACACCAACCCGTTCACCCCGCCTTACGAGGGTTGGGAGCTGGTTGAGGACGCAACTAGCCCGGTCGGAACCCTGGAGCTGGAACTCTCGGAGTTCTTGAAACAGGGCGAAGACTCCGTCAAAGGCAAGGTCATGCGGGAGCGGGCCAAGAAGTCAGGTCCGATGATGCTTGGCGAACGCCATGCCCGCGCCCTGTTCGAAAAGCAGGAGCGCATCCCGGAAGCCTGGAGGAAGTTTTATTTGGTCTTTCCGGGAACAGTCTGGCGACCTGTATGTTCCGTACTTCCGCTGGCGCGGCGGCTGGTGGTACTTGGACTTCTACTGGCTCGGGGTCGGGGTCGATTTCGACCGCAGCGTTCGCATCGTCTCTCTCCGCAACTAGCAGACCTTTGGGTCCTCGGACCCTGGGACAGCTCCAGAACAGCTTGTCTGTTCTGGAGCTTCTTTTTTTCTTTGTATGATTTCTGATATAATGAAAATGAAGCAGATGAGAACTCCGCGGCTAAGGCTTCGGACAGTCTGGCTTTCGAAAAAATGGAGCTACTTGGTGCAAGATGCTAGGGGAATAGGAAAATTTTTCCGAGAGTCCCGAATCCGATACAGTCCCGAGAGTATTCAAAGGACAGTGGCATATCTTATCTAGGATTACTAAAGCACGGGAATGCCCAGGAGCTTAAAAAGATGATTTTAGAAAAAGTAATAATGTAGTTTCTCGGGCTTCGCCGGGGCGAGGTTCGGCAAACCACGGAATCTTCTAGGCTCTACCCGAACAAATAATCTTGATTTCCTTAAAAAAATTTTGTAAGCTTTTATGGCAATGGAAAAAATAGAACTCCAAGCAGAAAAGAGGGAATCAGTCGGGAAGGCGTTGAATTCTTTGAGGAAAGAGGGATTTTTGCCGTCGGTGGTCTACGGCCATAATTTCGAGGCGGCGCCGATTAAGATTAAATACACTGATTTTGAAAAAGTTTTTAAAAAAGCCGGAGAATCGACTCTGATAAATTTAAAGATAGGGGATAAGGAAGAGCCGTCCCGCTCAGCGGGGTCATCGGGGACGCTTAGCGTCCCGGCGGTGATAAAAGATATTCAGAAAGATCCGGTGACCGATAAAATAATCCACGCTGATTTTTATAAAGTCAGTCTTAAAGAGAAAATAAAAGCAAAAATTCCTTTGGTTTTAGTTGGTGAGTCAGAAGTGATGAAAGCCGGAGGAATTTTAGTTAAAACGGTTAATGAGCTTGAAGTTGAGGCTCTACCTCAAGACTTGCCTCACGAATTTCAAGTTGACCTTTCCAGACTTCAGAATATCGGCGATCATATTCTAGTTAAAGATATTTTTGTTTCAGACAAGGTGAAGATTGAAGCTGATCCGGAAGATGTCGTAGCCTTAATTCAGGCGCCTCGGGAAGAAGTGGTTGAAGAAGTTTCCCAGCCTTCGGTTGAAGAGGTTGAGGTGATAAAGAAAGAGGAAAAAGAAAAGGAGGCGCCGGCGAAAGAAGTCAATCCGCCGATTGGCGGAGGGAAAGCGTCTCATCACGCTTAGCGTGATATTAAGAAGCGCTTAGCGCTTCAATAATTCTATCTAAATTCCCGTCCATTACAGCTTCCAGATTGCCCCAGCTTTTTTTAATCCGGTGGTCGGTGATTCTGTTTTGCGGGAAATTATAGGTCCTTATTTTTTCGGACCGGTCAGCTGAACCAATCTGCCTTCTCCGCTCTTCAGTTATTTCGCCGGTTTTTTTTTCTTGTTCGGCCTGCCACAATTTTGCCCTTAAAACTTCCATGGTTTTTTCGCGGTTCCTTTGCTGGGATCGTTCTTCTTGTGACGAAACCACAATGCCAGACGGTTTATGCAATATCCGGACCGCTGTTTCAACTTTATTTACATTTTGCCCGCCCGGTCCGCCGGAACGGAAAAAACTTATTTCCAGATCAGCCGGATTTATCCGGATATCGGTTTCTTTCGCTTTCGGTAAAACGGCCACGGTGGCGGTGGAAGTGTGGACCCGGCCGGATTTTTCGGTTTTGGGGATTCTTTGAACCCGGTGGACTCCGGCCTCTCTAGCCATCTTCTTCAGCGCTTCTGGCCCGTTGATTTCAAAAGTTATCTGTTTGAAACCCCTTAAATCCGATTGGCTGGCGTCTAAAACATTAAAACGCCATCTCTGGTTCAAAGCGTATTTTTTGTACATATTGAAAAGGTCAGAAGCAAAAAGCGCGGCTTCTTCGCCGCCGGCGCCGGCCCGGATTTCCATGATTAGTTCTTTATTCATTTCTTTCCCTTTTTAGTCTTTTCAAGCCGTTTCTTGAATCTTTCCACCCGGCCCTTGGTATCAGCCATTTTGCCTTTGCCGGTGTAAAAAGGATGGCAGTTTGAGCAGATTTCAATTTTAATCTCCGGAACCGTCGCCCCGACAATAAATTGGTTGCCGCAGGCGCATCTGACTTTGGCATCAGAATAGTATTGAGGATGGATTTCTTTTTTCATCTTTACTAATTTAGCAAAATAAGCTACAATTTTCAACTATGGCTGAAATTGACTATTCTAAAATTATGCCTTCCTACGAAGATATGCTTCTGGCCGGAGTCCATTACGGCCGGAAAAAAACTGTTCGGCACCCGAAGATGGAGCCTTTTATTTACGGTCTGAAAGACACAATCCATTTGATTAACATCTTTAAGACCGAAGAGGAGCTTAAAAGAGCGATTGAATTTTTGCAAAAAACCAAGGAAAACGGCGGGACGATTTTGTGGTCGGCCTTGACTAAGCATTCAGAGGGGAAAATAGTGGAAATCGCCGACTTGCTTTCTATGCCCTACGTTAAAGAAAGGTGGCTTGGTGGGACGCTGACCAATTTTAAGACGATTCAGGAAAGGACAAAATACTACAAAGAAATGAAAGAAAAATGGGCTAATCCTGAATTTATGGAAAAACTTACTAAAAAAGAAAAACACGAAATGGAAAAGGAGCTCCGTCTTTTAAAGGAGAAGTTTGAGGGGCTAGAGAGGCTGTCCAAATTACCTGATGTTGTTTTTTTAAGTTCATTGAGGCAGGGCGGTTTGCCTCTTCGCGAAGCCAAAAGGATGGGTATAAAGGTAGTCGCGATTTTAAACACTGAAAGCGATCCGACTTCAGTTGACTACCCCATTCCGGCCAATGACAATGCCAAGCAGTCGATGGATCTTATTTTGGAGACAATAAAGAGAGCGCTTATTAATACTGAGCTTGTCGAAGTATTAAAACGATGATTGACGGCATCAAAAAATTAAGAGATCAAACCGGGCTTTCGGTGGCGGATATAAGGCGGGCCTTGGAAGAAGCCGGCGGAGACGAGAAAAAAGCTTTGGAAATTTTAGATTCCCGGGGTCACGAAATCGCCGAAAAAAAATCTTCCCGTCGAGCCCTTGAAGGCGTGGTTGAAAGCTATATCCACGCCAACCGAAAAGTCGGAGCAAGCCTGGTTTTACATTGTGAAACTGATTTTGTCGCGAAAAGCTCTGATTTTTTGGAACTGGCCCATGATTTGGCCATGCAGATCGCTTCAATGGATCCCAAAGACGTGGAAGAACTTTTAAGCCAGTCTTTCATTAAAGACCAGAATTTAACGGTTAAAGAGCTGATTGAGAAATACATCGCCAAATTGGGAGAAAATATAAAAATCGGCGGGTTTTCGCGTTTCAACGTTTAATGGTTGGACTTTACTCACCACAAACATGTTTTTATTCATTCCTTTAATTCTAATTGTTGGAAGCGCCGGGGCTATCGGTTATATTGTCTGGCCGAAAATCAAGGAAATTAAAAAAAGTGAAAAACCTCCGGAAGTTAAAGAAAGTTTTTGGCGTTTAATCGCGCCGGAATTTTTCAAAGCTTGGGATAAAATTGATTTTCACGGTTTTAAGAAAGAAGCTTTGACCGACTACGAAAAGTTTTTAAGGAGGGTGAGGATTTTGTCTTTGAAAACCGATAACTTCGTTAATAAGCTTTTGGAGAAAAGGCAGAAAAAGGCGGTTAGGCCGGAATTTAAAGATGTATTTTCTTCGGCCGAGCCTAAAGCGAATGGTTCTAATTTTAAGGTCAAAGAGAATGCTATTATTTCAGAAATAGCCAAAAATCCGAAAGACAAGAATCTATATAAGGCTTTAGGTGCATTTTATCTTGAAAACGAAATGTTAAACGACGCGAGAGAGGTTTTCGATGTGGTTTTAGAGCTGGACCCGAATGATTTGGAAACAAAAGAAGCGCTTGAAAAAATCTGGAAAATAAGTTAAAATTTATATGTTTTGGGTAGGTACGGAAGTAGACAAACCGGGTGCGCTGTAGACGCACCGCTCGTAGAGCTTCGGGGGTGCAAATCCCTCCCTACCCACAAGAGTCCGACTTTTTGCAAATTCGCCGCTCTCAAGGTGGGCGGCGCTTTGCGCCGTCTGCGGCGGGCGGAGCCGCGGGTGGGTGTGACCGCGCCACTGGCGCGGCCACTTCTCTTTCTCAAGATTTTTTGCTAAAATAGGTTCTAACTTGGTTGTATAGATTCATTAAACTTAAAAATATTAGATAAACTGGCGAAGCCTGTAGGGTGCCCGAGTAGTTCAACGGCAGAACAAGCCCATGGTAAGGGCTAAACGAGAGTTCGACTCTCTCCTCGGGCTTTGAAAACAAAATCATGTCACAGGAAAGATTGATACAATTAAAGTGCGGCGATTGCAAGAGAATTAATTATTATATCGGCAAGAGCAAGGGCAAAGACCCGAAATCAGCGGAGAAGAAGTTGGAATTGAAAAAATTCTGCAGATGGTGTAGAAAACATACGGTGCATAAAGAAAGTAAGATAAGAGGGAAATAATATATTTTTAGAAAATCTGGGAGCGTCGTTCAATGGCAGGACTCGTGTCTCCAAAACACGGTATTCCCGTTCGAGTCGGGACGCTCCCGCCTCTGACCAAAGAACAACTCATTCAAAAACTAATTTCGGAAAAAACCCTTGTTACCCCCCAGATTATCAAGGCCTTTAAAAATATTGACCGGAAGGATTTTGTTTTGACTCAAGACAAAAACCGGGCCTACGAAGACCGGCCGCTCTCAATAGGTTATGGCGCGACCATTAGTCAACCGACTACAGTGGCGATAATGCTTGAAAAACTCCAGCCCCAGTCGGGAGAAAAAATTCTGGAAATTGGAACTGGTTCCGGGTATATGACTGCATTACTGGCTGAAATAGCAGGGAAGGAAGGGAAAGTTTTTTCCATTGAGTATGTTTCCGAACTCAAAGGGCTTGCTGAATTTAATTTGAGGAAATATAATTTAGGGAGTATTGCTTTATTCACAGGCGACGGAAAAGTTGGGTTGAAGAATTATTCTTCTTTTGATAGGATAATTTCATCGGCTTCGGGCAGAGAGATGCCAAGAAGCTGGAAAAATCAACTTACAGTCGGCGGCCGAATAGTTGCTCCACTCGGCGACGAACTGGTAGTATTAGATAAGGTGTCTAAAAGAAGGTTTAAAGAAAAAAGATACGAAGGGTTTATATTCGTCCCTTTGCAATAATGGATTTAGATTTTTTAAGAAAAACAGATATTGAAGAACAGACTGCTGAAGATTTGACTGCCACTCTGGCGGCAAAAACTTTTCCTCCGGATGGTTTAAATCTTTTTAAATACGCCCGGTGGCTGATTTATGTTTTAGTGTTTTCAACTCCTCTTTTTCTCCTGCCTTGGACCAGCGAGGTTCTTGAATTAAATAAACAGCTTCTGATTTTCGTTCTTTCGAGTATCGGTTTGATTCTGTATCTCGTCCAAACAATAAGGACCGGCCGCTTAGTTATCAGAAAAAGCTTTTTGAATTACGCTGTTTTAGTGTTTTTGGCGGCCGTCCTTTTAGTTTCTTTGTTCTCGGATTTTAAATACCAGAGTCTGTTCGGCGGGTTCGGCGCCGGATTTTACGAGAGTTTTGTTAGCACCGCCGGCTTAGCCATTTTTTTCTTCCTGGTCGTGAATATCTTCGGTTTTTCGGGAGATTCAACTAAAGAAGACGCCCGGAAATTATTAAATATATTCGGCTTGTCTCTTTTTGCGGTTCTGATTTTAGGGGTTTTGCAAATTTTAGGAATTCCGGTTTTCAAGACTTTCGGTATTTCGGCGAAATTTTTTAATACCGTCGGAACATTTAATTCGTTTGGGATAATGGCGGCGGCGCTTTTAACCCTTTGTTCGTCAAAGGCGGTATTCCAGAAAGGATTCCTTAGCTATTTTAGACTGCCGGCTTTATTTCTGGCATTTTTCACGCTTTTAATTTTAAACTGGTGGGTCATCTGGCTTATAGCGATTTCCGGACTGATTTTTGTTTTGATATCAAATTCAATCTCGGATTGGCGGATGTCCAATTATTTTTGGCCGGCCGCCTTGGTCATACTGGCAGCGATATTTCTGTTTTTTAATTTCAACCTGGCCGGCCTTCTTGGAATCAAGCCTCCGGTTGAGGTTTCGCCTTCTTTCAGGGCTTCTTTTGAAATAGCCAAGAAAGTTTTAGCAAGTGATCCGCTTTTCGGGGTTGGCCCCGAGAATTTCCAATTAGCTTATGATTTTCATAGGCCTCAATTGATCAATAACACCATTTTTTGGAATGTTAAATTTTCAGAATCAGCCTCCGAGGCGTTTAATTCGGCGATCTCGCTCGGCCTGGTCGGTTTTGCCGCTTTTTTGCTTCTTATTTCTGCAGGATTTAAAGAGGGGGTAAAAAACCATAAACTCCTGCCGATATTTGCCGTTTTGGTTTCTGCCTGGGTCTTATATCCATTTAATCTGACCATCGGTTTTTCATTTTGGCTTTTGCTGGGTGTTATAGCTCTGGCGGCGTCTAAAAGCAGCGATGAACTGGAAATTAATTTGGAAAAATCTCCACGCTTTTCTGTTTTTGCCTCTGTTTCTTTTGTCGGCATTCTGCTTTTAGTTTTGACGAGTTTTTATTTTATGGGTCTTCGCTATGCGGCTAATATCCAATTTGTCAAAGCATTAAGCGAAAGCGATATTGAAAAACAGACCCGGCTCCTGACCAGCGCCGTCAATCTAAATCGCAACGAAGACATGCATTTAAGGGAAACAGCGAACTTTATAGTGGCCAGAGTCAATCAGGGAATGGCTAATTTCCGCAATATTAAAAACGAAGCTGACCGGGAAAGCGCCGTTAGCCGAATTCAGAATTTTTCAGCTGCGGCGATCAACTTGATGGAAGATTTGACCCGAAGGCACGGCCGCGATTCGCGAAACTGGCTGGTCCGGGCTTTGGTTTTTGAAAATCTGATTAACATTGTGGACGGTTCGGACAAGTGGGCGGTTAAAATGTATGAAGAATATCTAAAGCTTTCGCCGAAAGATCCAGAGCCGTATTTGAGAATCGGAAATATCAATTTTGCCGGCGCCGATTTTTTGAGGCAATTAAACCGGGCTGATCTCCGAAATCAAGTTTCCACCGGTTTGAAACTGGCCGAAGAGAATTACCTGAAAGCGATTGAGCTTAAACCGAATTATATCTTGGCGATTTACAATCTCGGCGTGGTTTATGAGAGGCAAGGGAGAGTTAAAGAAGCAATCGGCCAGCTTGAATTGATAAAGCAGGCCAATCCGTCCGATGCAAATCTTGCTTTTCAGCTTGGGCTTCTTTACTACCGAGACAACCAAAAAACCAAGTCTTTCAACGAACTGGGGAGAGCGACTTCCATTTTCCCCGATTTTTCAAACGCCCGCTGGTATCTGGCTCTGCTTTATGAAGAAAGAGGCGAGCTTGATTCTGCCCTGGGCCAGCTTTATAAAGTAGAAAAGTTGAATCCGGATAACGCCACCCTTATGGCTAAAATTGACCAGTTAGAAGCAGGAAAACGTTTGATTCCGCCTCAAAAAGTCACTGGCGTTAAACCTCTTGAAGAAAAGAGCCGGAATCAATGATTGAAAATGAAAAAAGCATCCGGCTATTTTATAATCACTGCATTTTTAATTTTTCTGGGCCTGCTTTTTTTTATGACCGATGAAGTTTATATTGAAAGAACTCTAGCCGGTAAGATTGAATTCCAGATAGAGAAAGGAGAGAGTCTTAATTCAGTTGTGGGGAAATTGCATGAGGCCGGTTTGGTGAGAAATAAATTCATCACTCGGTCTTATCTGTTTTTCAACGGGCTTAAAACAAATATAAAGCCGGGCTTCTATATTATCGGGCCCAAATACTCGGTTAATGAAATTTTTGAAAAATTTAATTTGGGCGCCGATTTGGAAGTTAAGGTTTTTGAAGGGTGGACAGCCAAAGAAATCGCCGAGGCTCTTCAAGAGCTTGAGGTCATTAAAGACTCTGGCGATTTTTTGAAATTAGCCAAGAATTTTGATAACTCCGACGGCGTTTATGAATTTCTGCCCAAAAAGAGGGGAGTGGATTTGGAAGGATATCTTTTCCCCGATACCTATAAATTTGAAAGAGGGTCGGTTGATTCGGCCGCGGAGAAAATGCTTTTGAATTTCAAAAAAAAGGTCATTTTAAAATACGCTGACATGCATCCGGAAGAATTAAGGAATATTTTGATTATGGCTTCAATACTGGAGCGGGAAGTCAAAACCGACGAGGATATGAGGCTTGTTTCCGGAATACTGTGGAAGCGGTTTGAATCAGAGGCGTCTCTCCAGGTTGACGCTGCCCTGGTTTATATAAAATGCGTTTTTATGGAAAGCGATTCATCAAACTGCCGCCAGCTTACCAACGACGACAAAAAAATCGATTCTCTCTACAATACCTATTTGAATAAAGGCCTGCCGCCCGGCCCAATTTCAAACCCAAGCCTAAGAGCCATTGATGCGGCTTTAAATCCAATAGAAAGCAGGCATTGGTATTATTTATCAGCCAAAGATGACGGCCGGACTATTTTTTCAGAGAACCTTGACGAGCATAATTTGAATAGAGTGATTTATAGGTAAGCGGGTTCGGCTATAACCGAAAGCTGTTCTTTAATGTTTGTGACTTATTGACATTTATTTTTGTTTTTTTTAGACTTTAACTAAGGCCGTAGAAAGCGAGCTGGAATACCGTAAGACTCGCCAAGGCAGGAAACGGTTTTCAGCCGTTTTTAATTTCTAAAATGCCTAAAACAAAAATTCAGAAAAAAGAAATCGTTGATAAAATAGCCGAAAAAATCAAGCGGGCCAAATTTTTGATTTTTACTTCCTTCAGTCGGAGAGGTAAAAAAGGCCTTAATTTTCCGGCGATGGAAAAATTGAAAAAAAACTTGAAAGAAGAAGACGCCGAGTATGTGGTTTTGAAAAAAACGCTTTTGGATTTGGCTTTGGAAAAGTTTTCATTGAGTGGCGAAATGAAAGTAAAAGAAATAGAAGGTTCGGCAGCGATTTTAATCGGCTATGGCGATATAAGTAAACCGATAAAGATTTTGCACAAATTATCAAAAGAAAACGAGGCTTTGGAATTTTATTCTGGATTCAATCCAGAAGATAAAAAAATTATTTCCAGAGATTTATTGGTCGAGTTGGCCAATCTGCCGTCCCGCGAAATACTGCTTTTTAGACTTTACGGCGCGGTTCGTTTTCCGTTTTGGGGATTAGCCAACGTATTAAGTCAGATTAAAAAATAACAAATAGAGAAATTTTGTATTATGGAAGAAAAATTTGAAGACTTATTAAAACAAATAGAATCAATGTCTGTTTTGGAGCTTTCTCGTTTCGTCAGAGCGCTTGAAGAAAAGTTTGGCGTATCGGCGGTTGAGGCAATGACACCGCAAGGCGTGGTTGAAGGAAAGGAATCAGAAGAAGAAAAATCAATTTTTGACGTGATTTTAACCGACGCCGGAGCGAATAAGATTCAAGTAATTAAAGTGGTCAAGGACGCTACCGGCAAAGGGTTGAAAGAAGCCAAGGATATGACAGACAATCTGCCGGCGATATTGAAGGAGGGAGTAAAAAAAGAGGAAGCCGATGAGTTGAAGAAGAAAGTTGAAACCGCCGGCGGGAAAGCAGAGTTAAAGTAAAATTTCTGATATAGCCGAGCAAGGTTTAGATCTTCAAGCTCCAAATTTTGGTCGGAGAGAGAAGATAGAGTGTTCTTGACTCTTTTTCGAAGAAAGTATCTTTGATCGTTTCGGCGGCTGATAAATTATAGCTTACTTTCAATTCGCCGGCGTCGTTGATTATTCTAGCCAATTTCAATTCCTTGTCCACCGCCAGGAATTCTTTTCCACCTAGGTTTATCAGTTCTGCCCCGGGCCGGACATCAAAATCTAAATCTACGATTTTTGCCACTTCTCCTTTGAACATAACTACTAATTTTCTGTCGTCGGTCAGAACATAGACGCTTGAGTCCAGATCAAAAGAAACAAAATTGCCTGATATTTTGGCGGCTTCGTTTGGTTTTAACCATTCCAGTCCCTCTTTTGGTTTTAAAAGAGCATTGGTTATTTTATAGATATTTTTTGAACCGAGGAAGTAAAGGTTGTCTTTATAGTTTTTAAACTCAATCGGCTCGAAGTTGAATTTCTTTTTAAGTTCGGTCGTTTTATTACTTTTAAGATCGATAATTTTTATATCGGCTCCGGGAGAATAGGCGATTGCTTTATTGTCTTTAAACCAGATTTGATTGGTTGAGACGCCAAGGGCTTCGGCGCCGGCCAGAATGTTTTTTGTCCAACTATCTGAATCAGAAACGGGCGACGGCTGGAGCAGAGAGTCAATTTTTTCTATCCGGTTCATTAAACTTATGGCTGTCAGCTGGACCTTTTCTTTTTTTTCGTTTTCTTTAAGGGCATTTATTTCCGCAATCGCTTCGCCCAAAAACTTTCTGGCTTCGTAATTTTGTTTTAAAAGGAGCCTTGATTCGCTTACTTTTAACTTTTCATTTATTGAAGCTAAGGCCTCTTTTAATTTTGAGTTGCCTCTGGTTAGGAAAACCAAACCGGCGACTAAAGCGACGCCGATAAAAACGGCAATTAAATAATTACTTACGCCTCTTGATTTGATTAATTTCCATTTTCTATCATCCAATTTGTTAGAATCGCTGCCCATAATCATTTCCTTGAATTTATCAGTAGTTTTTTTAAAAGTATCACTTTTTGAAATTTTTGCAACCTCAGTGGCCACAATCGGAAGCTCTTTTTGCTCTTTTTCGGTAAATTCCGGCTTGGTCTCTTTTGAGCCAGCTTCTTTGGCTACTTTCTTTAGTTCTTCTTTTATTTCAAAATATATGCCGGATAAATTAAGGGGCGGGGCGGCTATTTTGCGGAGATTTTCCAAAAAAGCTCCTTCAACGCTTTTAGCTAGAGTGGCATTGATCAGTTTTTGTTTAAAATTAAGCCCCGAATTTGGGATGAAAAAGAAAAACCTGTCGTCTTTTTTGATTTCTCCTGAAACTATATTTGAAAATCTTTTGTTGCTAGTCTGTGGCTTGCCAGTTTTGGCCGCGTTTTCAAAAACATCGAAAACATCATTGGTTTTTAACCGATAAGCTAACATTTTTGCTTTTCCTATTTTTGAAACGGCCACTTTTCCCTTGTCTATAAAAGCGACTCCGAAATCAAGCTTGAGATTGCTGTTTTCTTTAAGGAGATCCTCAATCAGTTCATTTGTTTTTTTGAGTGATTTTTCGAAAAGCTGCTCCTGGCCAGGATTTTCTTCAAGCTCTCTTTTTATAAAAGTGGCGATCAGGTTGGGGATGTAGTCCAGAGATGAATCATTGGATTGAATTTGACTCACCATGTAAAAATACTTTTTCCCACTCGTGGCGAGCGAAGTCGAACTATCTCCGTTTTTCGGAGGGCTGCTGATTTCGTAAGAAAAAGCGTCGCAGAAAATGCCTTTGGTCTTTGGCTGAACTATTATTTCTTTTGACTTGGGAATCAGTTCTTTGATTTCCATATTCCCATGATACAAGGTTGCTTTTTATTTGGAAAGTTGATATATAAAATTTTGATGACAAATCAAATTTTTGAAGAATTATTCGGCTCTAAGGCCAGAGTGAAAATACTTAAATTTTTTTTCAGGAATGAAGCGGGGTATTTTGATTTGCTGACCATCGCTAAAAGGGTCCAGGAAAGAAAAACGATTGTTAAAAAAGAAATCAACAGGCTTTTAAAAATAGGTTTTTTGCAAAAAAGAAATAAATCTCTTTAACCATGAGCCGGAAAAATAAAAAAATAAGGAGAGTTAGGCGTGTTAAAAAGGTCAAGAAAGTCAAAAGAGAAAAGGCCAGTTCCGGAGGAAAAGTTTATTATGGATTTAATCCAAAATTCGAATTTTCCGGTGAACTGAAAAACTTGATGCTGACTCCGCCGCCGGCTTCTTTAGGCCGGATGGAAAAAAGGATTGCTGGTTTGGGACGGGTGAAACTGGCTTTGGCTTCCGGCGTCTTTCTGAATAAGGAAAACGTGGCTGATCTTTTGATTGTCGGCGATGACGTGGACCGGAGAAAATTCAAGACTTTTTTGAAATCTCTTGAAGCGGAAGTCGGTACCCAAATTATTTATGCTATAATGGATAGGGAGGAGTTCAATTACCGCCGGGCCATGTTTGACCGTTTTGTCCGGCTGATGCTTGAAGGCCCGCACGAGATTTTGATTGATAAGATCGGGCTTTAGTTTGGGCACTTGGCGCAGTGGTTAGCGCGCGTCGTTCACATCGACGAGGTCGGAGGTTCAAATCCTCCAGTGCCCACCAACCCCTAAAAAACACGGGATTCCCGTGTTTTTTAGGGGTTGGTGGTGTGTATTTGAAAAATCCGAACTGATTTTGCGGCCGATTGACTCGGCGGCCGGAATTCCCCCCGAATCCTCCTTCCGTCCGCCTCGCCTTGAAGCGGAAGCGAAAAGACAAACCGCCAAAGAATCTGAAAAAAGTCGGCTCGAACTTTATTTTGGCCAGAAGCGGGCTTTTTTTCATTTTTTGTTTGATTGTTTTTAATTTATTTAGTATCATTATATTGAAAGAATAGCATATCACTTACATACTATCAAATTATTGAAAATATGGCAATAGAAATCAACATTGGCGAAAATGTAAAGAAGTACCGGGCCAAACAAGGATTATCACAAGAGAATTTTGCCAAGAAATCCGGCGTTAAATACACTACCTTGACAAAAATTGAAAGCAATGTAATTAAAAAGCCGTCCGTTTTGGTTATGGCAAAAATCGCCAAAGCTCTCGGCGTTAATATAGAGGATTTAATCAAATAGCTATGGCGAACACAAAAAAATTAAAACTATTAGACAATATTCAATTTATTTACGAGCTTGCTTTGGCAAGGTTAGAATTACATTCTTTCAACCCTGATTTGAAGGTTACAAATGATTTTAGAGAATTTGAGTTAAAAGATGACGGAAATTTTGAGACGCTCAAAAGAAGGCTCGCGTATTTTAAAACGATAAATGGTGATTATTCTGATTATTACTATTTACAAAAGTACAATCAAACAAAATCAGTTAATCAGTATTTAACCCACTGGATTTATCCATATAAAGGTAAGTTTCACCCTCAAATGATCAGAGCCTTAATGAATATTATGAAAATCCAAAATGGCGAAACATTATTTGACCCATTCGTTGGAAGTGGCACTGCTGTTTTAGAAGCCCAGATATTAGGGATAAATGCAGTAGGATTAGACATAAGTCCGCTTTGCGTTCTTATTTCAAAAGTAAAAACAGAATCCGTTGATGTTCTTGATGAAATTAAAAAATATAAAGATTTTTATCTTTTCAAAAAGGGCGGAAAAGAGCCGAGCGACGAGAAAGTTAAAAATTTTTACAAAGTTGCCGAAATGATGGCGCATAGCGATCAATCAAGAAGAGGTAAAAATTTTGTATCTTCATTTGTTAGTGATGCTTTAAAAATGATTGCGTCTGTTGAAGATTACAGCAACGCCATTAAGAAACATAATTTAAAAATAGGCAAGACAAAAATTATAGAGGGCGATACTAGAAAAATAAACTTGAAAGATGAATCTGTAGACGGAATTATTACATCTCCGCCATATTCTATTGCACTAAATTATGTGGCTAATGATGCCCACTCATTGAAAGCATTAGGGTATGATTTAGACAAAATAAAAGAAGATTTTATTGGTGTTCGCGGAGCTGGATTAAATAAATTTGAGCTGTATGACGAGGATATGGAAAAGGCATATAGTGAAATGTATAGAGTTTTAAAAAAAGATAAATATTGCGCTGTAGTTATAGGAAATGTAACTTTTCAAGGGCAGGAAATAAACACTACCCAAAACGTAATTGATTACTGCGAAAAAATAGGCTTTAAAACTATCAAGAAAATGGAAAAGATAATTTACGGCTTATATAACGTTATGCAAAAAGAATATATTTTAATTTTTCAAAAATAATATGGACCAAAATAATTACATTAAACAATTAGAAGAAACAATTTCAAAATTTCTAAAGCCGTTAAAGAATATTCCTTTTCCTATTGCCATAAAAGCCATATCCGGCCACGATGTTTTGTCTTTTGATAAAAACAGCCATGAGGATAAAGAATTGTTAATCCGTCTTACAAAAGCAATGGGCATCGCTGTTAAAAATGCTTATAAAACTGGAATTTTAACGGCGAGACCAAATGAAGTTGGTAATTACATAGAGCCTTTTGTAAAAGATGCGCTCAATAGTATAGGTATGAAAGCGGAAATTCCTTTAACTTCAAACGGCAAACATCAAAGCGCTGGCTATCCAGATGTTTTTATTAAAGATATTGATAACAGAGTAACTTATTTGGAGTGTAAAACTTATAATCAAAAAAGTATCGATTCATCTTTTAGAGCATTTTATTTCCAGCCCTCAGAAAGTTCTAAAATCACTCACGACGCACGACATTTAATGGTTGGTTTTGAAATAGTCAGAGAAAAACGAAACGGAAAATCAGTTTTTGTTCCTATTCATTGGAAACTTTATACGCTTGAAAAAATGTTGGTGCAAGTTAAACACGAATTTAATGCAAGCAATAAAGGAATGTATAAACCCGAAGCGTTATTAGCTGAAGGTGGAATTAAATAAAAAGAATTTGCCGCCAAGCCGAGCGAAGCTCGGAGTTCCGCTAAAAGCGGAACGAAAAAACTTGAAATCGTCCCTCTCGCTTCCGCTTCAAGGCGAGGCGGGCGGAAGGAGGGGGTTGGGGGGAGGAATTCCGCCGCACCCGAGCGAATTCGGGGAAGTTGCAAAATTGCGTTAGCAATTTTGCATGAAATGGTTTCGAGCCGTACGGTAAAGATACACCAACCCCTAAAAAACACTGGAATCCGTGTTTTTTGGTTTTCACAGAAGTTGCTAACTTGTGAATAATCTGTAATCAATCGTCAATGTAAGGTTTGATTTTCGGCTTAAAAAGCCGATTTTTGGTTTTAGAAACAAATACTATTGTTTTTATGTATTTATGTGGAATATAATGATAGTAAAGTGGATAGAAGTGGATAGTATTGTGGATAACTAATCAAAATTGTGGATAAAGATAAAACATGTTTATCGGTGAATTTACTCATTCTATAGATAATAAAAAACGTCTGGCCATACCTTCCAGGTTCAGAAAAGAGCTTGGCGAAAAAGCGGTTTTAACCCGCGGTTTGGATAATTGCCTGTTTTTATATCCGTTTCAGGAATGGGAGAAATTTTCAGAAAAGCTGGGGCAACTTTCAATGGGTCAGGCGAATACAAGGAGTTTTGCCCGATTGATGCTGGCTGGCGCAAGCGAAGTTGAGTTTGATAATTTAGGACGGATTCTGATCCCTGATTATCTGAAGAATTACGCTGAGCTGAAAAAGAAAATTGTCGTAGCCGGAGTCTTGAATCGTTTGGAAATTTGGGACAAAGATGCATGGGAAGAATATAAAAAAGAAATTGAAAAGAATACTGATGTGATTGCCGAAAAACTGGGCGAATTAGGGTTAATCTGAAATGCCGCACATCCCTGTTCTTTTAAATGAAGTAATAGAACATTTAAGTCCAAAACCCGGAGATAAAATTATTGATGCCACTTTTTCGGCCGGCGGCCATAGCCAAGGGATTCTTAAAAGAATCAAACCCGGCGGAAAAATATTAGGCATAGAACTGGATACGGAATTATTTAATAAAGCCAGAGAAAAGTTCAGCGGCATCAGGGAAATAATTTTAATAAACGATAACTACCGGAATTTAAAAAAGATAGCCGGAGAAAACGATTTTTATAAAGTCGATGGAATTTTATTTGATTTAGGAATGTCCAGCTGGCATTTGTCCGAAAGCGAAAGGGGATTCAGTTTTCAGAAAGATGAACCGTTGGATATGAGATTTGGAAATAGAGGTTTAACAGCTGCGGAAATTGTAAACATGTGGCCGCCAGAAGAGATAGAGAAAGTTTTGCAGGAATTCGGCGAAGAAAAATTCAGTCGGTCGATTTCTAAAGCGATTATAGAAGCAAGGAAGAAAAAGCCGATTATCAGCACTTTTCAATTGATTGAAGTTATAAAAAAGGCGGTTCCGTTTTGGTATCGATCCGCTTCGTGGACAAAAGCCCCCCGAAGCAGAGCCTTCGGTTCGCTACGGGGCAGGCATTTCGCCACCAAAACTTTTCAGGCTTTAAGAATTGCGGTTAATGATGAATTGGGGAATTTGGAAGCCGGATTAGAACAGATGCCTGAGGTTTTAAAAAAGGGGGGCAGGGGAGTGATAGTTTCTTTTCATTCCCTTGAAGACAGAATCGTAAAGAACAGATTCAAAGAGCTTAAAAAGGCTGGAATTGCCGAGATTATTACTAAAAAACCGGTCCGACCGACAAAAGAAGAAATAGAAAAAAATCCCCGTTCCCGAAGCGCCAAACTTAGAGTATTGGAAGTTAGAAATTATTATGGTTATTAATCTTAAGAAAATAAATTTAATACTTTTGTTTTTTATCCTGTTTTTGTTAGGTTTTTATATTTATCAGGCGATTTCGATTTCTTCCGGAAGGATTGGTTTGGTCTATTCTAAAAAAGAATTTTTAGAAAGAAAAAATAATTTAAGCGCTTCTTTGGATTTGAAAAACCGTAATAATTTCGAACCCGATTTAATAAAAGAAAACTTCAAAATGACCGAAATAGAAAAATTCGATTATATTATTATTGGTCCTTCGGAATTTGCTTTAATAGAAAATAGTTCTGGCGGAGAAACACAGTGAGTCTAAATGAGACTAAATTTTTTAATATTTTTATTTATTTTTTTGTTTTCTTTTACAATTTACAGGATTTTTGATTTAAGCGTCAATCAGTATGGTTTTTTTTCGGAAGTGGCGGCCAACCAGAAAAGCTACGGATCCCAGGATAGCATCTTAAGAGGCGAGATTTTTATAAAAGAAGGTTCTGATGGCCAACTAGCTACCTTGGCGACGAACCGGCTCTCTTCCGGTTCTCTTGATTTATATTCAAGATTTTATCCGGAAGGGACTTTGGGTTCTTCGGTGGTTGGGTTTCTCGGTTTTCAGGATAAAAATCGGATGGGGCAATACGGTCTTGAAGAATATTATGAGACCTGGCTTTCTGGCCAGGTTGGTTTTAAAAATTTTTTGAATAAAGTCGGCTTGGCTCGTGGTTCAACCCCTGGTAGTTCTCTTATCCTTACGATTGATAAAAATATCCAGTTTTTCGTAGAAACGAAACTGAAAGAACTAACCTATAAATGGTCGGCCAGCGGGGGGAACGTGATTATTCAAAATCCTCAAACCGGCGCCATTTTGGCTATGGCGAGTTGGCCTGATTTTGACCCTAACCAGTATTCAAAGTATTCTCTTAAAAATTTTATCAATCCGAATATCCAGAGCTCGTTCGAACCAGGTTCTTCTTTTAAGCCGATCACCATGGCTGCCGCTTTGGATACAGGCGCCGTCAATTCGGAAACTACTTTTTTTGATTCTGGCGAGGTTAAGATCGGAAGTTCAACGGTGAGAAATTACGATTTAAAATCTAACGGCTATCAAACCATGGCTCAGGTTCTTGAAAAGTCGATTAACACCGGAGCGATTTTTGCCATGCGCCAGACCGGCCGCGAAAAATTTTTGGAATATATAGAAAAATTCCAGTTTGGAAGAAAATCCGATATTGATTTGGCCGGAGAGGTTTCAGGCAACATCAAAAATCTTGCTAGTGGCCGAGAGATAAATTTCGTCACCGCTTCTTTCGGCCAGGGCATCGCCGTAACTCCGCTCCAGCTTATTAATTCCTATTCCGCCATCGCTAACGGCGGAAGATTAATGCGTCCTTACGTAGTTGAAAAAATAATCAAGCCAAGCGGCGAAAGCGTGGAAGTGAGGCCGGAAGTAATCAGTGAGCCGATAACTCCGGAAACTGCCAAGACTCTCAAATTAATGCTGGTTTCGGTCATAGAAAACGGTTCAATCAAAAAAGCGAAAGTCCCGAGCTATAAAATCGCCGGTAAAACCGGCACAGCCCAGGAAGCTCAAAAAGACGGTGGCTATTCTGAGTTTTTAATTCATAATTTAGTGGGTTTTGGCCCGGTCGAAAATCCCCGCTTCACTATTTTATTGAAACTTGACCGGCCTAAGGGGATTGAGACCGCGGCCGTGAGCTTGGCCGATACTTTTGGCGACATTGCCAGATTTTTGATAAGTTATTACGGGATAGCGCCCCAAGAGTAGAAAATAGAAAGTAGAAATGCGTAAATTACTTCAATCTATCCTCAAAATTTTATCTAAAGCCGTTATCAGAAAGTATAACCCCCTTATTATCGGCATTACCGGTTCGGTAGGCAAGACTTCGACCAAGGAGGCGGTTTTCGCGGTTTTGAAAAATAAATTCAATGTCCGGGCCAATGACGCAAGCTTTAACAATGAAATCGGTTTTCCGATGGCGATTCTGGGAATTAAAAAACCGGGAAGACTGATTTGGATTTCCAATATTTTAAAATCGTTTGGCCTGATTTTTTCCAAAAGCAAAAGGTATCCCGAAATTTTGGTTCTTGAGATGGGCGCTGATAAGCCGGGGGACCTGGATTATTTAATTAATATAGCCAAACCAAAAGTGGGTTTGGTTACGGCCATTGGCGAATTACCGGTCCACGTGGAATTTTACTCCGGGCCAGAAGAAGTGGTTGAAGAAAAATCAAAATTAATTCAGGCTTTGCCTTCCGACGGATTCGCGGTTTTAAATCATGATGATGAGATTGTTTTAAGAATGAAAGATTTAAGCCGGGCCGAAACAATTACTTTTGGTTTTAATCAAGGCGCCGTTTTGCAAGCTTCGGATGTTTCTTACTTTGTTGACTCGAATTCGAATATCGGCGGCGGCCTTTCTTTTAAGGTTAATTTTGAGAAAAGTATTGTTCCATTCCGACTTATTAACGCTTTAGGCAGGCATCAGATTTATGCGGCCTTGGCAGCGGCAGCGATAGGTCTTCATTTAGGGATGAATCTGGTTGAAATTTCGCAGGCCTTGGAAAAATTGGAATTTCCAAAACAGCGGATGAGACTTATCAAAGGAATAAAAAAATCGCTGATTATTGACGATTCGTATAATGCTTCGCCTTTATCTACCCACGCTGCCCTAGACGCTTTAAAAGAATTCGGCGATAAAGTCATCGCCAAAACAGGCGTTGGTAGAAAGATTGCAGTTTTGGGAGATATGAAAGAATTAGGAATTTTTACCGAACGGGCCCACCGGTTAATAGGGAATTTAGCCGGAGAAAGGGCAGATTATCTTTTTACCGTCGGCCCGGCCGCAAAATTCATAGCTGATTCGGCTTTCAACCAGCTGTCCAAAGAAAACATAATGAGTTTCAACGATGCCGATGAAGCTAAAGAAGCAATCCGCGCTTTTATCCTGGAAGGAGATATTATTTTGGTGAAAGGGTCGCGGGCGATGGAGCTGGAAAAGATAGTCGAAGTTTTGGCTATACCTTAGATTTTTTATTGATAAGCGCCGTCAGTCGTGATTTTCTGCGGCTGGCGGCCCGGCGATGGAGAAAGCTTTTAGTTGCTTTATCAATGGCTTTTTGGGCTTGAGGCAGTAAGATTTTGGCTTCTTCGGCCTTTCCCTCGCTTATAAGTTTTTTTATCTTTTTAACGATATCTTTAACGGCCTCTTTTTTTTGGAGGTTTCGTTCGCGTTTTCGCAGAGACTGTCTTACGGCTTTTTTAGCTGATTTAGTGATTGGCATTGTCTGTTAATTTTAACTATTGACAAAATTTTGTCAATTTTTTATCATTTCTTATTAAGTACTTTGGAAGGGAGGTGGTGGAAATGTTAAAACAGAGAGTATTGGATGATGAGTTGGCATCACTCATCAACCAGGGCAGACTGATTGTTGAGCAATTCAAAAAGCGTGCCGTTACTCTTAGCGAAGCTCGTCAGTTCTTAAATGAGCTTTGCGATCGAGATGAGTATGGGCGGCTCTCTAAGGCCTCAGCGGAGAAAATGGCCGTTGATGCTGAAATCAAGAACCTCAACGATGAGTTAGTCAAACTGGCCCTGGCAAACCGACGTCAGATTTGAAATGAGAAAAACGATGCCATCGTTCCATTCTCCAAAAGCTCCCGAAAGCCAGAGCAAGCGCGGTCAAACACGCTCGCAAAGTGCTTTCGGGAGCTTTCACATTTAAGGATTGTTTTCTCTTTTTAATCTCAAAATTTGCTCTCTTATCATCAGAGCCGTTTCAAAATCAAGATGTTTAACCGCTTTAGCCATTGTTTTTTCGAGTCCCTTAATTGTTTCATCGATTCCATACCAAGCCATTGAGTCGTACTTACCCGACGAATCGGCTTGATGAGTCTTCGACGGTAAATCATAATCTTTTATCGCTTTTTTGATGGATCGGGGGGTAATGCCATTTTCCTTATTGTATTCTTTCTGGATTTTTCTCCGGCGAAGAGTTTCTGAAACCGCTTCTTTCATTGAGCGGGTAGTTTTGTCGGCGTATAAAATAATATGGCCGTTAAGGTGTCTGGCGGCCCGACCCATAGTCTGGATTAAAGTAGTGGTGTTTCTCAAAAATCCTTCTTTGTCGGCGTCGAAAATGGCGATTAAAGAAACCTCTGGCAGGTCAAGCCCCTCTCTTAAGAGATTCACTCCGACGATGGCATCGTATTGGCCGGTTCTCAAACCTTTGATTATTTCAAGGCGGTCAAGCGTTTTTATTTCGGAATGGATATAATTGACTTTAATTCCTTTGTCAGCCAGATATTCGGCCATGTCCTCGGCCATCCTTTTAGTCAAAGTGGTGACTAAAACTCTTTCGCCTCCGGCGATTCTTTTCTTAATCTCCCTGATTAAATGTTTAACCTGATTTTTGGTTTTCCTGATTTCAATGGTCGGATCCAAAAGCCCGGTGGGCCGTAAGAGTTGTTCCACTAAACCCTGACGCCCGGATTTTTTAAGTTCATGCTTGGCCGGCGTAGCTGAAACATAAACCATCTGGTTAACTCTTTTTTCAAATTCTTCAAAATGAAGCGGCCGGTTATCTAAAGCCGAAGGCAGACGGAAGCCGTATTCAATCAGAGTTTCTTTTCTGGATTTATCGCCTCTAAACATTCCTTTGAGTTGGGAAACGGTGATGTGGGATTCATCGATTATGGTCAGGAAGTCGCCTTTAGTTTGGAAGAAATTAAGCAGAGTGAAAGGCGGCTGGCCGGGTTTTCTGAAATCAAGATGGCGCGAGTAATTTTCAATTCCGTGGCAATAGCCTGTTTCTTTAATCAAACGCAAATCATAAAGAGTTTTTTGATTCAGTCGTTGAGCTTCAAGGATTTTACCTTGTTTTTTAAGTTTGTTGGTTCTTTGGTTTAATTCGCTTTTTATGTTTTCAAGAGCGATCTCAATCTTTGAATCGGGAGCGACCCAGTATTTAGCCGGAAAAACTTTTGTTTCCAGGATTCTTTGGTAATTCGGTTTTTGAAATTCAATATCGTCGGGATGGCTCACGTCAGCTTCGTAAATTCTAAAGATATTGCTTCCCTTAAAGACAATTTTATTAATCCGGCCGCCGTCAGCCGAAAAAACTTCAATTTCGTCCTTAGTGTTTCTAAACCCGCCTCTTTTAATTTCGTAATCTTTGTTGTACTGAAGCCGGCTAAGATTCTTGGCCAGTTCAGCCAGGTTTACTTTCTGGTTTTCAAAAATTTCCAAACTTAATTTTTTATAGTCTTCCGGAGAACCAAGATTATAGATGCAGGAAACCGAGGCGACGATAATGACGTCATCGCGGGAGAGGAGCGCTTGAGTGGCGGCGTGCCTCAAGCGGTCTATCTCCTGATTTATTTTAGCGTCTTTTTCAATGTAAGTGTTGCTACTGGGAAGATAGGCCTCGGGTTGATAATAGTCGTAATAGCTTACAAAATAATGGACCGAGTTTTCGGGGAAAAAATCTTTGAGTTCCTGATAAAGCTGGGCGGCCAGAGTTTTATTGTGGGAAATCACCAAGGTCGGTTTTTTTAACTCGGCAATGACGTTAGCCATAGTAAAAGTTTTTCCGCTGCCGGTTACGCCCAAGAGGGTCATGTGCTTTCGGCCTTTTTCAAGCCCTTTTATAAGTTTATTGATGGCTTGAGGCTGATCGCCAGTCGGATTGTAATTTGAATGAAGTTTGAACATAGTTTAAGCTGAATATTAATGATATCTTTTCTAAGGGGTGAAATTATTGAACTAGGCAAAAGCTTTATGATTCTTGATGTTCAGGGAGTCGGCTATCGGCTCCATATGCCTGTTAAAGCGTTAGATATTTTAGCAAAAACTACTGGCGAGGTCAAAGTCTATACCCAGATGTTTTTTAACCAGCGCGAAGGCACCTCTCAACTTTATGGCTTCATTAAAAAAGACGACCTGGAAGCTTTTAATCTTTTGACTTCAATCTCCGGAATAGGCCCGAAAAATGCGATGCATATATTATCATCAATGGAAATAGGGGAGTTGGCTGCCGCGGTTTTAAAGGAAGACGCTGACTATTTGAGAAAAATTTCCGGGCTCGGCCCCAAAACCGCCAAAAGATTGATTGTAGAACTAAAAGATAAGATAGACAAAACCGTTTTTGCCCAATTTGCCAAAATTGATTTAAGCCAGGAAAGCGAAGCTATGGATGCTTTAATCTCTTTGGGTTACTCCAAGAACTTGGCTATTGAAGCCTTAAGGAAAATTTCAAAGAAGAACGTCAACGTGGAATCAAAGGTGAAAGAAGCCCTTAGGATTTTAAGTAGTAAGTAATATGTTTCAGGAGCCGGATTTTTTGGAAAGAATTCTGAAATTAGGACGAAAAGCAATCCCTCGGCCGGTTTTTGATTTTTTACAGCCCTGGTATCATGGAGTATTAGCTTTATCCGGTCAGGCTTTCTTCGGCTGGCCGAGCTGGAAGATAAAAGTCATCGGCGTCACCGGAACCAAGGGTAAGTCAACCACAGTTTTTTTAATAGCCAAGTTTTTGGAGGAAGCCGGCTATAAAACAGCCGGCATCGGCTCTTTGGGATATAAAATAGGGGATAGGGAATGGCCGAATAATTTGAAAATGACCATGCCGGGCCGGTGGAAGATCCAGAAATTTTTAGCCCAGGCGATTAAGGAGAATTGCCGGTTTGCGGTTTTAGAAGTGACTTCAGAAGGGATAAAACAAAAAAGACACTGGGGTTTGAAATTTGACACTGCAGTCTTCACTAATTTGGAAAAAGAGCATATTGAGAGCCATGGATCGTTTGAAAAATACTATCTGGCTAAACAAAATCTTTTTAAACGAACAAAGAATCTTCATGTTTTAAATGCAGATTCGCCGTATCTTGATTTATTTTCAAAGTTTAAGGCCGAGAAAAAAGTTTTTTACAGTTTAAAGGATTATAATTTCGAAAGTAGTCTTCAAGGCGATTTTAATAAGTATAATATTCTAGCTGCGGCCGAAACAGTCAAAAATTACGGGGTCAGCCCGGAAATGATTCAAAAGGCCTTAGATAAGATAAAAATGATTCCGGGAAGGATGGAATTTATACCCGCCTTCGTTAGAACTTCGGCTGGCAGGGAAACTTTATTTAATGTTGTGGTTGATTACGCCCATACGCCAGGTAGCCTGGAGGCGGTGTATCAGACCCTAAAAGAAAGTTTAAAGTTTAAAGGTTCAAAGTTGATTTGCGTGCTCGGGGCGTGCGGAGGGGGAAGAGACAGATGGAAAAGGCCTATTTTTGGTTGGCTCGCCGAAAATTACTGTGACCGGATAATTCTTACCGACGAAGATCCATATGAAGAGAATCCGCTTTCAATTTTAAAAGAGATAGAAAGCGGATTCTCGAAATCCAAAGTCCAAAGTCCAAAATCCCAAATAATTTTAGACAGAAAAGAAGCAATAAAAAAAGCATTAACCATCGCTCAAAAAAATGATATAATAGTGATAACCGGAAAAGGCTCGGAGAATTCCATGGCCGTTAAAGGAGGTAGAAAAATTCCGTGGTCTGATAAAGGCGTTGTTTTAGATTTATTAAAATAATTATGATTACCCAGTCTAAAAAATTTGAAGTTTTGGAACGAGGCGCTGATTTGAAGCTTAAAGTTTTCGGTTCTTCACCAAAAGAACTTTTTAAAAATGCCCTTTATGTTTTGGGCTATACCCAGAAACCGGAGATGGTGGAGCAGTCGGCGGTCGGGGCGCTTATCGGAAGGTTGAGGGGTAAAAGAATGTCCGAAGATTTTTTGATTGAGTCAATGGACTATAACACTCTTTTGGTTGATTTTTTAAGCGATGTTTTATCCCGTTCCGATTCTCAAAACGCCGTTTTTTTTGACGTCAAATTCACGGCTTTTTCAGAGAATAAAATTGAAGGCCGGATTTACGGAGTTAAAGTAAGTGATTTTTCAAAAAACGTGAAAGCGGTGGCTTATGATGAAGTTGATATAAAAGAGGTTAAGCCGGGCAAGTGGGAAAGCTTAATGGTTCTTGATATTTGAATCAAGTTTCGCAATACTTAGTTAAACATTATGGATTCGGAAAAAAATCAGCAGCTTTTTTGGTTTTTTATCGTTTTGATTCTGTCTTTATTCGCCGGAGCGGTTTTCTTTTTTGGGAAGGATCTGCCGAAAAATCAGCAGGCTAATTTTAACGGACCGAAAGTTTCAAGTCGCGTCTACACTGTTTTTTACACTAGCGGCGTTTTCAGCCCGACCAATCTTCAGATTAATGTCGGCGACACAGTCAGGTTTTTCAATGACGGCATTTTGGCTATTAGAGTTGTTTCTGACCCGCATCCGGAGCATACGGATTTAGCCGGTTTTGACAGTATCTCTGATATTCCGGCTCAAGGGGTTTTCTCTTTCACCTTCGCCAAGCGGGGCATTTTTGATTATCACAACGAGAAAAGAACCGAACAAAAAGGCACGATTATTGTGAAGTAACTACTCGGGTATGTTTGATTCAAAAGAGAGAAGAAATCGACTATACCCGAGCTAAAACTTCCATACCCAGATTGAGTTTCCGATTACGGCTATTGGTTTAAACTGGTCAAGCCACGCGTAGCTTGTTTCCGAGTCTTGGCGGCTGCCCATATAAAAGGTGGCTGAAAGCGCAAAGTAACCGCCGTCGGTTTTATTAATGAAATCCTCCGCGTTTTTATATTGCCCGGCCGTGAGCCGTTGGAATTTCGGTCCTAAATAATAAACCGGGTCAGACCAGCCAAAATAGTCTAAATGAATTTTATCTATGTTATTTTCTTCAGCCCATCGCGAGAGCCGCTTTAAATCCTGCCCCCAGTCCAAATTTGAATCAACCACGTAGCGGTAGCCGCCGGAAGGCCCGCCAGCCATCTGGTTAAAGTAAGTTAAATAATATGGCCAGACTCTTACATTTTCATAAATATACCAACCCAAAAGAAAAGTAATAAGTAATAAGTAATAAGTGAAGATTTTTTTACTTATTACTTTTAACTTTTTACTTAAATTCGTTATCTGTCCTGAAACTAAAATAATCGCGAATGGGTATGTTGGCAATAAATGCCTGACCCCTATGTTAAGATTGCTTTTTATACTGGTAGTCCAATAAATTGCGAGCCACAAAAGCATCGCGAATTCTACAAAATGGTTCTTAATTAAATTTTTACTTATTAATTTCAATTTGTTACTTTGAGTTGTTATCGCGGCATAAATCAACGCGATAACAACGAATATCCACCAAACCAGAGGTTCTTTTAAGAGGTAGACAATTGGAAAGTAATAATGCCAGCCTTCGGCTGAAACTTCGCCCAAAAAATAAGTGGTGTTTCCGCCGGCGGCACGTTGTCCGACCATTAAAAGACCAAGCATATATTGGCCTAAAGCACGGATAACTGGTTTATCGGCCATCCATATATTTATTTCAGCTAGGGTCCGGTTGCCGAAAGAACCAAGTAAGAATTGAGTGTCGGCTAGTTGTCGTTCCGGCGTATAATTAAAAGTAAATAAATAATAAACCGGCCAGACAATGAGAACGAAACCGACAACGAAGATTAATAAAGTAATAAGTAATAAGTAATAAATAGAGGTTTTTTCAGATTTTTTTGTAAGACTAAAAATTAAAGCTAAAATCAGAAAATAGGGAATGAGCAAGAAGGTTGAAAATTTGGTGAGTAGGGCGATGCCGAAGATGATGCCTGAAAGCCAAAGATTTTTCCGGTTCGGGTTTTCAAGATATTTTATAAAAAAATAAGTTGCGAAAATGATACCGAAAAGCGCCGGAATATCGGTGGTGACAAATCTTGAGTGAGCCAGAACCGTCGGCGAAAAAGAAAATAAAGCCAAAGCGGTCAAGGCGGCGAATCGGCCGTATAGCTTTTGAGTCCATTTGTAAATTAAGACTGCGGCCAAAATAAAGAAAGCCAGCCCCGCGAATTTAACCGTCCGGGTAATTAATTTTGCGTCGTTGTCTGATTGGAAAATTAAGAACCGGCCAAAATCCCATTGGCCGTTAATGTCTTTAAGCCAGAATCGGGTCTCAAAAGCATCTTGGGTTAGATTAAGAAAAAGAAGGGGAATGGTTGCTAAAGCCTTGGCAAGGGGCGGGTGTTCCGGATTCAGCCGATAATCTAAGGCTTTGACATAACCGTAGCCTGAACCGACATGAGGGATTTCGTCGACGATCAGAGAATCATCCCAGAAGCTGGTGATTGCTAAAATTAAGCTTACAATTATAATTCCAGTCGCAATTAGTCCTGATCTAGTCATTTAATTAGAGGTAAAATAACCGCGTTTTTTTCTTTAATAAATTTTTCTTCCCCGGCTAGAATGTAAAATACGTTTTTCTCTTTTTGCCTTTCTTTGGTGTAAGTTTGGGTTATAAACATTACTGTTTGGGCCGGCATCGGAATTCCATCTACTAAAACTCCATCAGTATTGATTACTATGTATTTTGGCACTTCTTTGGCCAGCTGATTTATTTGTTTTCCCGTTCTGGCAAAGTCAGCTGAAAATGCGTCTTGGACTTCCGGTCTTTTAGCCCATTTATTGAAGTATTTGTCGTACTCAGCAAAGCTAATTGAAGCTAAAAGCAGTATTAAAGCCGCACCGACAAAGAGCCGAGCCTCTTTTTCTTTTTTATAAGGCGATTCAAGGGGATGGATGTCTTTTTCGCGATACCAGTGGATTAAAGTTTTAAAAAACCACCAGGTGCCTTCGGCGGCGAGAATCATTACTACCGGTAAAACGCCGATAGAACGAAGAGCGTGGGGGATTCCTTCGCGGGTGAGAGCCGAGGGTAGAAGCATTATGAAAAACCAGGAAAGGAGCAAAACGTGTAAGGCGGCCGGGTGGCCGTGTTCCCGCCATTTTTTCAGGCATTTTGAAAAACTTTTCAGAAGGCCGACTATGAAAAACGCGCCGACGAGCCAAAAAAGAAGAGGGGAGCCTGAAAAATTATGGCGAAAGTTTTGGTCGCCGGTAAAATTGAAAGAAGCCAAAGTTAGGCCCAAGCTTTTGAAAAATTCTTTGATTGGTTCTTCGGCTTCAAAAATTGAAACCTGTCCGCCCCGGCCAATGAAATCATCAGGATTCTGCCAGAAATAATTCAGAATCGGCAGAGCCGCGAAAAAAGCCACAAGAAAAAATAAAGCAAATCGCCGTAAAAACTCGTTTCTTAATTCCAAATACTGGTGATGGCCATAGTCTCTTTTAATACTCCACCAATAATTTAAGAGCACTAAAATAACTATAAAGGGTACGAAGCGGAAAGCGATATAGGTGTGGAATCCGAGCCCGAAAATTAGACCGCTTAAAGCAAAACTCTTGAATTTAAAATCTTTTAACCCCTGCCACAAAAAATAAAATCCCCAAACCATTAAAAAAGGAACCATAATCGCCCGAAAGCCGATTCTTGAAAAAACAACGTGCCAGAACGAAACCGCCAAATAAAAGCTGGCAATGGAAGCAATCTGCCAGTTGAAAAGCAATCGGACTAAAAGATAAAGCCCCAAGACCGTCAGGAACCCGAGAGTGGCCGAGACGCTTCTTAAAACCCAGGGCTCGGCTCCGAAAAGTTTTAAGAACAAGGCCTGGATATTTATAAAAAGTCCTTCCCGGCCGTTGTTTTCCGGATAAAAAACTTTGTAGTCGCCGGTTTCCAAAGCAATCAGGGCGTTATTCCCGTTTATGGCTTCGTCCGGATAGAGTCCGGGTGGAATCAATTGGATATCCTGAAATCGAAAAACAAAAGCGATAACTAAAATAGCAATTAGGATTAATTTTTCTTTACCGGTCATAGTGTTATAATCATTTTATAATGTTTGAGATAATAATTACAGCCTTCCTGTTGATTTTTATTCTCTGGGTTTTCTTTTCTTATAACAGGATTCATGAAAAATTCTCCCGGAGCGTAAATATGGCCCTCTTTTCGATAGATGACCCGGAAGATTTTATCGACCATGCCGGCCTCTCTGAAATTTTCAGGCATCTTCACCGGGAAAAATGGAACCGCTTTCTTTTCGGCGATCCTTATGTCGCTTTTGAAAAAGTCGTCAGGCTAAGCGGCGTCAGATATTACATTGCCATTCCCAAAAATTGCGAGAAAATCTTAGAAGGGAGGCCGGGGCTTTTGAAAGTCGGAAATGCCGGAATCCCCAGAGATAAATTTTACTCCGCGGCTTATTTAAGTCATCTGCCTAAAAGAATTAATTTTGATAATCCTAAAGTGCATGAAGACGAAGGGGCGGTTTTGCAGGTTTTAGTCCGTCATCTCCATTGGGGGGAAAATGCAATTTTTGAGTCAAATCTGGAAATTTTGACTTGGGCCGATTCAAAAAAAAGAGCCGGGAAAATTTTAGGCTTGAAATCAAGCAAGACGGCGGTCTTTGACTTTTTCCACAGAATTTTTGAGAATAGGAAGAGAGTCAGAATTTCGTTTAAAGAGCTAAAAGAAATTTTTTTAAATTGAAATTTTCAAAAAAAGATTTATTGTCCAGCCTGATCACCGGTTTTTACACCGGTTTTATTGCTTGGCGGATATTCGGCTTTTTACAGATTCCTTTGGTTAACGGCTTTTCTTTTGCCTGGCTAATGGTTTTTGTGCCGGTTCTTTGGGTTTTTGGGATTAATTTGGGCTATTTCTTGGGAAGATGGTTTAATTTTTTCAATCAATTCGGCAAGTTTGCAGTTATTGGTTTCACCAACGCGGCCGTGGATTTCGGAATTTTAAATTTCCTGATATTTTATTCAGGTTCAGCCTCTGGAGTTCTGTTTTCAATTTTTAAAGGGATTTCTTTTGTGGTTGCGGCAGTGCATAGTTATTTTTGGAATAAATTCTGGACTTTTGAGGCGGGCGAAACCGGAGTCAGCGGCCGGGAATTTTTCAAATTCTTCAGCATTATCTTTTTCGCTACCTTAATTAATGTCGGAATGGCTTCAATCGTAGTCAATGTTGTCGGCCCTCAATTCGGATTTTTGAGTGAAGCTTGGGCCAATATCGGCGCAGTTATCGGTTCAGCCATAGCTTTGGCAGTCAGCTTTATTGGATTTAGGACAGTTGTGTTTAAGAAAAAGTAAAATGGAATTAACTCTATATAGAAAATATCGGCCGAAAACTTTCAAAGAAGTAGTTGGACAGGAGCATATAGTGAAATCTCTTCAGGGCGGACTGGAGCTTGGCAAAATAAGCCACGCTTATTTATTTGTTGGGCCCCGCGGGACAGGAAAAACAACCATGGCCCGGCTTTTAGCCAAGACTCTTAATTGTGAAAATAGGAATTCTGAAAATAAAGCGGTCGCTTTAAAATCAGAACCCTGCAATTCTTGTTTTGTATGTCAGGAATTCAACGAAGGCCGGAATCTTGATTTAACTGAAATTGACGCCGCCTCAAATAGGGGAATAGACGAGATCAGGAATTTACGGGAATCGGTCAGGTTCGGGCCGACTCACAGCAAATACAAAGTCTATATAATCGACGAAACTCATCAATTAACCGACGCCGCTTTCAACGCTTTATTAAAAACGCTTGAGGAGCCGCCAAGCCACGCCATTTTTATCTTAGCCAGCACCGAACCTCAAAAAATTCCGGAAACAATATCCAGTCGGACCCAGGAGTTTCAGTTTCGCAATCTCACTCAGAGCCAGATTTTGGAAAAACTTGTTAAAATAGCCGGAGCCGAGAAGCTGGATATGGAAGATGAAGCTTTAGGTGTTGTGGCTTTATCCGGGCACGGCTCTTTACGCGACGCCGAAAGTAATCTTGCGAAACTAATGAGTTTCGGAAACAAAAAGATAACTTTGGCCGAAGCCCAGGAAGTTCTGGGTTTTATACCTCTGAAGGCTTTTTATGATTTCACCGGCCTGTTTATTTTGGGCAAGCGCGGAGAGGCGGTGAATTTTATAGATAATTTATATGATCAGGGGTTAGATCTGGAAGAATTTTCAAAATCATTTATCGGCTATTTGAGAAAGCTTTTGATTTCCAATCTGAATCCGGCTACTATGGTCAGTTTTGCCAGCTATAATCAGGAAGAGGCGAGATTAGTTTCAAGCCAGGCTAAAGTTTTAACCAAAGATCAGATTATCCGATTAGTCAAGATTTTTATGAGAGCGAGAGATGAGATGAGAATTTCGCCGATTCAGCAGTTGCCATTGGAACTGGCGGTGATTGAGTATTTTGGAGATTGATGAAGTTAATAAATTAAGTTAAAATATTAATTTTGCCGGGTCGTCTAACGGTAGGACAGCACCCTTTGAAGGTGCGTATCGGGGTTCGAATCCCTGCCCGGCAGCCCTTCGTCGCTTTCACTCCTCAGGGTCTTCGACCGCTTTGAAATAAAGCGACGAAGGTCCTGAACGAAGTGAAGGAATACATTAATGTATTTTGTATATATAGTAGAATGCGCAGATAAATCTTTATATGTTGGTTGCACAAATGATCTTAAGAAAAGAATTAGACAACACAATGAGTCAAAGTGGGGAGCGCATTATACTAAAATAAGAAGACCTGTAGTCTTAAAATACGCCGAAGAATTTCCAACATTTATTTTAGCTCGTAGACGCGAAATCGAAGTTAAAGGTTGGCGGCGAGAAAAGAAGTTAAATTTAACTAAATTTAGTAAACCAATAATCTAATCGGCGGGCACACTTTCTGGTAGAGAGGCGAAGGGGGAATCTTAAATCTTTTTAGGATTTAATAAAATAAATATGTTTAAGGCAACACAAACAACAGGAAAAGAAGGTGAGTTAAAAGTAATAGGTGAATTTCTTAAAAGAGGTTTTGATATTTATACACCGCTTGTCGATATTGTTGGCATTGATTGTATTATCAAAACAGAAGTCGGATACAAAGAGATTCAAATAAAAACAAGGGAATTTGCACAAAAATTACTTTTTGATGTTAAGGGTTTTGTTCCAAGAGATAATTTTTTTATAATTTGTTACAATATTAAAGAACCGGAAACATTTTGGGTAATTCCGTCAAAAATATTTAAGCAATATGCTTATTTTTTAAAAAAATACGGAAAGCTTCGTTTAATAATCAACAACGAAGATTCCGAAATGAGAAAAAAATTGCATTTTTATCGTAATAACTTTTTCCAATTAAAAGAAGGTACTACCGAGGCGACCAAAGAGTTAAAACAAACCATCAAAAAATCTGGTTGGCGAGCACTTAAAGAATTGTATCCAAATGTTAGTGCGGTAGAGAATAAACTTAAAGAAGCGAAAGAAAAGAAATTCAGTCAAGGATACATTAAAATTTTAGAAAATCTTAAAAAATATTGGGGGAAAAGAAAGTAATTATGAAAAATATTAATAAAAAAGACGAAAATTCTTTTAATAGTTTAACGCCAACAGAATGGGCATCTTTAAGTAAAAATGTTTGGGACGATGTTAGCTCGCCAAGAGAACCTTATCATCTAGAGCATGGTGCAACTTATCCTATTGCTTTAGCGAATAGAATAATCAAGATGTACTCGAAAGAAGGTGATCTTGTCTTTGATCCATTTGTTGGTGTTGGGACTACTGTTACCAGCGCATACAGACAAAATCGATCTGGGGTTGGTATCGAACTGAATGAAAAATTTTATAAGATTGCAAATAATGTTCTAAACCAAGAAAAGGCTAATTTATTTAATAATGAAAAAAGTAATTTATCCCATATTATTTATAACGATGATTGCCGAAATTTAAAAAAATATTTGAAAGATAATACTGTTCAATTAACTTTTACCTCACCGCCTTACGCGAATTTTATTCAGAAGTCATTGAAAGATAGAGAAGAAACACATAAAACGTCTCTCATAAAATATGCCAATAATTCGACCGTAAAACAATATAGCCAAAGAGTAGAAGATTTTGGCAACTTGGATTATCAAAATTTTCTCAAAGAGATTAAAAAAATATTAATAGATAATTTACAGGTAACAAAAAATGGTGGATATAGTGTTTGGGTGGTAAAAGATTATAGAGATACAAAGAATAAAATTCCCTATATCGATTTTCACTCTGATTTGGCAAGTGTCGGCAAAGAGGTCGGGTGGCTTTATCAAGATTTAATTATTTGGGATCAGAATGGCCAAAGAAGGCTAGTGCTTTTAGGATATCCGAGTGTTTTTTATACAAATCAAAATTGTTCGTTTATTGTAGTTTTTCGTAAACCATAACACATGAACAAAAATTTATTGGAATTATTTAATCACAAAAGAAAAGAATCGGATCATCCGTTCCATGCTTTTCATACGTATCCATGTAAATTTCCTGCTTTTATTCCAAGAGAAATAATTAAAAAATACGCAAAAAGGGGTGATATAATTTGCGATCCATTTGTTGGGTCAGGCACAACATTACTTGAGGCAACTCTTTTGGGATATTCTTCTATTGGAAATGATATAAACCCTCTTTCGTGTCTTTTATCTAAAGTTAAGGGAAAACCAGTAGATAAAAAATTGTTGAATAAAATTGATATTTTCCTTGCCGGCCTACTAGAAAATTATAAAAAAACAAAGATAGTTAAAGAATATTATTATAACAGTATTGAGCATTGGTTTCAGAAAAATGTTATTAGAGAGCTTTCATTTCTCAAAGCAAATATTTTAAAGATTAAAGAACAGGATTTAAGAGATCTGTTGTTGATAATGTTGTCGTCAATAATCGTTAGGGTTTCAAATCAAGAAAGTGATACAAGATATGCGGCAGTAGAGAAAGAATTAAAAGATTATGAAACAATAAAAATATTTATTGAAAAAGCCAAAGAAATTAAAAAGGCTTATCTTGATTTCTTCAAAAAAGCTAAAAATAAAAAAATAAATATTGAAATTTTACAGCTAGACAGTCGAAATCTATCTACAGTTAAGGATAATTCCGTTGATCTAATAATTACATCGCCCCCGTATGCAAATACTTATGACTATTATTTATATCATAAACACAGAAAGTATTGGCTAGATATGGATATTAAATTTGCACAATTAAATGAAATTGGCTCAAGACGAGAATTTTCTTCGCTTAAAGAAAATCCCAAAAAATGGGAAGAAGATATCAGAAGCTGTCTTTTAGAGATGAAGAGAATAATTAAGAAAAACAAAAATATCTTTATTATTATTGGAGATTCTGTAATAAATAAAAAAATAATAAAGATGGACAAAATGCTTAAAAAACTTTCCGATAATACTGGTTTAAAATATATAGATTGCATATCGGTGCTACTCTCAAAACATTCCAGAATTTTTAACCCAAGCTTTGCTTCTGCTTTTGGGAAAAAAGAGCATTTAATTTTACTGAGAAAATAATTATGAACAAAGAAATAAGAATATATTATGAATCATACGAACAGGCTAATCACTACATTAAGCCAATTATTCAAAATAGTTTTCCGGAGACAGAAACAAAGCTTGTTTATCTTTCCAAGGGAAATGGGTACATTGATGGATCCCTAATTTCTAAGATTCTTAAGTTTAAAAATCCGGATATTATGATTTCCTATGTAGTTGGGAATGAAGAAATACCTTTATTCGTAATCGAATTTTCTGAAGCCGTAACAACAGAAGATCATGAATTACAAAGATTTGATAGTTATCTCGGAGCAGTAGCAGGAAAATGTTTTTATATAAAAATTTCTCCATTTAAAGAATCGCAGAGTCAACATGGTGGAAATATAGATTTTAATATTTTTGAGCCTTACGCCCTTATTTTTAAAAGATTTAACTTGCCATCATTTCACTTTGAATGGCCGCTGGAAACGCCAATTTTTGTAAAGAGAAACCCCGAATATTTTTCATGTCCGCCGAATATAGCAGACCTCAATTATTTAATAGTTGAAACAATTAAAGGTGTTTTGGAGAATTATGAAAACATAAAGAAGCATGGTCTTTCTAAAAATATCCTACCAAAAATAAAAAATAAATTTTTAATCGAATGGATAAAAAAACTTGAAAAATTTACTCTCATAGACAATTACTCTAGTTTTAAAAGTTCTAGATTAAAATGGTTGAAAAAAGAGAATGTACTTCTTTTTAAATTCAATCGCATGGGACACGCAATGGATCCGGAGAGGGGCATGATTTGGTATTATAAATGCAGATATAACAAAACAATAATATCAAGAATTATTTTTCCATCCCAGGGTGATAAATTTTTTGAAAAAAATAAATTAAAAAGCGATTTTAGCTACCTAAAAGCTTTTATAGATGGGACTAGTTTAGACAAAGGCGGTAATTTTACTACTTTTTTAAAAACACAGGGATATTTGTCGCCTAAATTAGTTTCAAAAGAGATAAATATTACAAAGTTTATTTCTGATAATTTTAATTCGTTTAATAAGCAGTTATTTGCGATATTTTCTAATTCTGACAAGTTGCTAATTCAGGACAAAAAAGAAAAAAACATAATTATTTTACGGTGGGATAATATTCAGGGTATTTTTGAGGGTGAATCAAATATAAAGACAACAAAAATAAAAGAGAGGGATTTTATTGAAGAAGACGATATTACTTATATTGTTGCTCACCAAGTTTTAAAAAAGAATGGTTTTAAGATTATTTCTTTGAGTTATCCCGGAGCTCAAGGCGATAGGGCTATACTTCCGCAAGCTGGCACGGGTCGTGGGCAGTCTAGAAAATATATTGATATTGTCGCTTGCTACCCGGGGAAATACCTCGATCTTACAGAAAATAAAGGTTCTTATAAATTACCTGAAGTTGTTCTAGATATAGAAAAATTGAATTTTTACAGATCGAATTTAAGTTTTAAAAAAGCACTTAATAATTTGATTGAAAAAATTTCTCCTGAAAATAAGGGGTTACCGATATTGTTAAGTGTTAGTTTTTGGGTACCAAACGAAGATACAAATTTAAAGGGTTTGCCGATAGAAAAAATAAATTTCTTTATAACGATTTCTCCTGATAGAAAAAATTGGAAGATTTGGTTAGGTGGTAATCAAAATATCTTTAAATACAAAGAGGGTAGGGTAAATTTAGAAAAGACTTATTATATTGAGTAGGAAGTATTTGGCGGCGCGCCAACTTTGTTGGCACGAAATTCGGCGGCGGAAAAGCGAGGGCGGGCAAAAATTCCTTTCCCCCAACCCTCTTCCTTTTTGCCCGCCCGAGCGAAAATTATCAAAAGTCGGCGTCCGGATTTTCGCGGTAAAAAGTTCGGATTTCATTTAGGAGACACAGCAATTTTTCTGCTCGGCTCCGCGTTGACACGCGGGCGGCGGGATTCGCTCGGACGGCTCGGCATTCCTCCCCCCAACCCCCTCCTGCCGAGCCGTCC
>JBBTXZ010000012.1:0-4792 GCA_038062015.1 Patescibacteria group bacterium
CCGGGAAATCGATCCTCAACCATTTTGAAAAGACCGCCGCCACGATGGAAAATCACGTTGAGGTTATCGACGTGACCCACCCGCGTTGTGGTGTGGTTGCAAACCTTTATACTCCCATCCACATTGAACTCCAAGGACCGTCCCTCGACCGCAGCACAGAAGAACTGGCTGTCAGTGAGCAAACTTCCCGAGGTAAGGTTGCGAAAAGGAGTGTCCCATGTGCCGAAGAAATCGATTCCCCGCGAGTTCGCGTATTTTTTCAAACGCATGAGTTTTTCTACTCGCTCTGAAACAGACACGTTGACCAAACCGATGAGGTCGTAGTCAAACGCGATATTGACCATCTCTCTTTCAGCAGCCAGATCAACGATATCTGTGTCGATCAAGTGAAAATTTCCGGATGTGACGGTAATGCTGAATCCGTCTAACGGATAGCCGATCTCAGCAAGGAGATCGAATTTTTCCACAATCCGTTGAAACGTTCCTTTCCCGCCCTTGGTGATGCGGATCGCGTTATTGGCCTGCTCGTTGCCGTCAAGCGATGTAGAGATATCTACTTGATATCGCTTGAAGTATTCGGCAATCTCTTTTGTCATCAACACCAAATTCGTATTGATGGCAAACTGGAAAGTCATATCCGGAAAAGTATTACAATACAGCAATACTTTTTGGATGACCGGCCAGTTCAAGAGTGGTTCTGCGTTGCCGAAGGATATTTTGAGATTCGTCTGGTCGTTGCTTCTAGTTAAAGCGATTACCTGATCTATGCATTTCTTAGCAGTCTCCCAGCTCATACTGAGCTGGCTTCGAGATCCGTCGTAAATCGGAAGAACTTTGCCGTTTACGGGTTGAAAGTGCAAACAGTGCGGGCAGCCAAAGTTACAGTTGTCGCTGATCGCAAGCCCCATTCGATCTATCGTCTGTTTAGCCGACACCTTCAAAAGATGTTGAGCTTTCTGGCGATGGAGGTGGTGTTTTTCGTCAATCTCTGGTTCAACCAGAAAGTGAACTGACGCAAACTTTCGTACTGTTTCCGTAGGGTCTCCGTCGCAAAGTTCGGCCGCTTCAGCAACCGTCTTAGGTTCTCGAAAAGTCTCTAAAAATCGTAGAGCCTCTCCGTTTACCACAAGTGGATTTCCGTAAAGCGCATGGTACACCATCGCCTTGTCCGAGGCTGGGTCTGGTATGGCCTGCAGAAAAGGAGAAAGCAGAAATTTTTGCTCCATTGATATGCTCCTTGTAAAGAACCGAAAAGTACGATAGTTTTCCCAGAATAACGTTTCTATATTATTTTATCAACTATTTTTAGAAGAAATTCCGAATAAGCTTCAATCTTTTTTTCAAATTTTTCAGCCTCTTTATTTATTAAACAACCCGATCTGCAAATCGTAGAGTTTTCTGTAAATCCCGTTTTCTATAGTCATTAACTCATTGTGTTTTCCTGTTTCAACAACTAGGCCTTTTTCCAAAACGATGATTTTATCCGCTCTTCTGACCGTGCTTAACCGGTGGGCAATGATAAGCGTAGTTTTATCTTTCATTAGTTTGGCTAGAGCGTCTTGGACATAGGATTCTGATTTTGCATCAAGAGCTGAAGTCGGTTCGTCCAAAATTAAGATCTTTGGATTTCTCAAAAATGCTCGAGCCAAAGCGATTCTCTGTCTCTGGCCAGTAGAAAGTTTAATTCCCCGTTCACCAACAATTTGTTCGTATTTTTTTGCAAAAATATTGATAAAATGGTCAGCGTGAGCCATTTTTGCCGCCCAAATGATTTGTTCTTCGGTCGCATTAAAGCTGCCATATTTAATGTTGTTTTGAACTGTTTCATTGAAAAGAGTAATATCTTGAGGCACAATTGCAACTTTGCTTCTCAAAAATTTTAAATCCAATCTCTGATTATTAATACCATCAATTAAAATTTTCCCTTTGGTCGGCAAATAATAAAGAGAAATCAAATCAATAAGAGTTGTTTTGCCTACTCCAGATTCACCGACAAGAGCTATGACTTCTCCGGCCTTGGCTTTGAAACTCACATCATTCAAAGTCATCCTTTTCTTTTTGTCAGGGTAACTAAAACTTACGTTTTTGAATTCAATATCGCCTCTAATATCTTCAACTTCAGTAATTTTAACAGGTTTGTAATTTTCCGGTTTTTGTTTGAGAAGCTCTTCGGCTTTTTGGAGATTTATAAAACCATTTTGAAGCCATTGCCAGTTTCTGCCTAATTGAACAAACGGCCCGAAAAACATCACGCTATAACCGTTGAACATGATTAATTGGCCGATAGTCATTTGACCTCGCCTGATAAAGTTAAAAGAAATTAAATAAATTGCTAGCTGGGTTAAAATAATTATTATTCTTTGGGATAAAGTTAAACTTTGCCAGATTTCAATGTATTTAGCCCATGATTTTGCAGCTTGGTCTATAAAGTTTTTCTTCAGCTTCTTTTTTTCGTATTCTTCCGCAATAGCCTGTTTAACTGATTGTATATTGGTTATTGCATCGTAAGAATTGCCGTAGGCTTTATTATAGAACTCACGCATCTTTTTCTGCAGAGGAATAACTTTTGGAGCTGTTATTATTAAAAATAACCCATAGATTAAAACCGAGCCTACGATGATTGAAGCAAGTAGAGTATTGATGCTGAAAATCAAAACTGAAGAGAATATAACTTCAAGGAAATGCGGTCCAATACTGATGACAACCCTGTTTAGAATAACTTCTAAGGCGCTTGATCCGCGATTGATTCTGTCAGAGATCTCGCCGATTTTATGTTTTTTGTGAAAAGAGACGGGTAGCTCCAGAATCTTTGAGCTATTCTTAACCATATATTCAGCTTCGACTAACGCATACAATTTTTCATTCTTCAAATCCAACTGCCAGGTTGATAATTCTTGGATAATTCTTACTGTGAAAAAAGATATGACGAAAAAATATAAAGCGCCAATTTCATAACCTCTGAATCTAAAAATCTCATCGGTTAGAATTGTGTCGATGATTTTACCGCCAAGGTAAGGAACAACTGCACCCAGCGCGGCTCCAATTACGCCCAAAATAGAGATGCTTATTATTTCCTTTTTATGGCCTTCTAAGTAACTAAAAACTATTTTGAATCCTTGCCTGAGTCCTATTTTCGATTCAGTAGGCATTCATATATTCTACTGAAAAATTAGAGTCTTAACAAAAACTAAGTCACTCGGGTCGCAACTCACCGATACGATATCAAGTCATGCCGATCCATTCGATAAACTCAGGATGGTGAGCCTGCCGAACCATAAAAAGTTGTCATGGCGGAGTGAGACCGACTCGAACTACATAGGTCGCCCTGCCGTCATTTTTTCTCTTAAATACTTAATAAAGTGAGCAAAGTATATTTGACAATCGTATATAATCGCATATAATAGAATATATTGATACTATGAATAAAAGATTTGATAAAAGAATACATATAACCTCAGAAATACTCCAAAAAATAGCCCGCGTAGACGAGCTAAAAGGATTATGGCGCGGGGGTTTAAAGCTTAATCCGCATGTTCTCAAACAACTCAAAGCTTCGGTCATTATCACTTCGACCGGAGCATCTACGCGTATCGAAGGAGCAAGGATGAGCGACGAAGAAGTTGCGCGGTTAATTCGCGGTCTTAAAACCAAACGGCCAAAAGGCCGTGATGCCGAAGAAGTCGCCGGATACGCTGATCTCCTCGGCAGGATTTTTGATAACTACAAGGTTTTGAAACTTACCGAAGGTCAGATTCTGCAGTTCCATGAAATGCTGCTCCACTATTCTTCCAAAGACCAGATTGAAAAAGGAAAATACAAAAATAAAGATAATGTGGTAGTGGCAAGAGGCGACAAAGGTGAAGAAATTACACTTTTTCGTCCGACCCCGCCTTATTTAGTGAAAAAAGAAATGGACGATGTTCTTTTTTGGACTGTGGCGGCGTTTAAGAAAAAAGAATTCCATCCCATTCTTGTCATTGTCAATTTCATTTTCGAATTCTTAGCCATCCATCCGTTCCACGACGGCAACGGAAGGCTTAGCCGCGCTCTTACTAATCTGCTTTTGCTTCAGGCCGGCTATTCGTATGTACCTTACGTATCACTCGAAGAAATAATTGAAGACCGTAAGGACGCTTACTATCTTTCACTGCGCGGTGCGCAGCGCTTTCATAAGACCGAACAGGAGGATATCACGACCTGGATTTTGTTTCTACTTGAAGCTTTATTGAAACAGGCAGAGGCCGCCCGAGATCTCATTGAGAGCGAAGAACCGGAGCGCATGCTCTCGGAACGCCAGATTCAAATCTTACATCTTTTTGAGGAAGGAAAAACTCTTTCGCCGAAAGACATAGTCTTGGTCCTTAAAGAAAAAATTCCGCTTCCAACCATAAAACAAGTGCTTGGCCGTCTTGTTAAGCTCGGCCTCATCCAGCGCATCGGCCTGGGCCGGGCGACGCGGTATCGGAAAAAGTAGCCGGGTCGCCACTGCCTCTCAATTATACGGGAACACGCCGATCCATTCGACTATGCTCAGGATGGTGAGCCTGCCGAACCATAAAAAGTTGTCGTGGCGGAGACGGGAGGACTCGCCCTCGACTAAATTTTTGCCGCCGCAAAAATTTGTCTGGGCACCGCCTCACGATTTTGTCTGCTGACAAAATATCACTCCGGCGTTCTCATCCTCACGCGAACAAAGCAGTTTGCTCGCTCCGTCTCCTTCATTCACTTCGTTCATTACGGTACCTTTTGGTTAAAATCCGAACCTACTTTGACGAACATCCAGACGAGGACT
>JBBTXZ010000013.1:0-1576 GCA_038062015.1 Patescibacteria group bacterium
ACTTCCTTGATCTTATTGTATGTTTGTTCTTGGGTCATAAAGTTATTATAATCAACATCCGGGAATACGCCAAGTATCTCCTTAAAGAGGGAAGCATCACTGAAAAAAGAGAGCTGCTGGCTAATCTAAGAAGCCGGCTGCTGTACAAAGACAAGAAGATTACTCTGATGAAGAACAGATTTTACTTTTAATTTCATCTAAACTTTGATAGTTTAGATTTATTATGGATGAGCTGATATCTAGAATTGAACAACTAAAAAATCAACTCGATTTTCTTAAAAATGAAAATTTTTCTCCAGCCCCTTCCGGCACGCGCTACAAAGTTTTTATTTCAGAGAAATATGTAGTCAGATTCAGAGACGATAATCCTGATTTACTAAAACGAGAAGCTAAATTTTTAGGGAAACTTAACCATTCACTTATTCCAAAAATTGTTTGGGAAGGAATAATTGATAGTTATCCTTTTATGATAGAAGGCCGCCTTCCCGGTCAAACCCTTGATATGGTTTGGCGAAATTTACCACCTGAAACTCAAAGCCGAATAATTCGGGATATAGTGGAGTTTATCGGTTATCTATATAATCAACAGAATAACAAAATTTATTCGGTGAGTACGGGGAAAAGTTATAATAATTTTTGGGCCTACCTTACTGACGACATAGAAAAAAGGGTGGATATCTTAAAAGATTATAGCCAAATAAAAAAAGAATTGAAAAATATATTGGTTATTATTCAAAAGCCAGAAGCACAAACGGTATTTAAACAGCCAAAAATTACTCTTGTTCACGGCGACCTTATAATTCATAACCTGCTGACTGACGGCGAAAATATAACAGGAGTTCTCGACTGGGAATCTGCGCTCTTTGGTGATTCTGACTACGATCTTTTTCGCCTTTTTTATTATCAAGAGTGTGCCAAGGCATATTATGACCAAGGCATTGACGAAACGTTCGAATCTGACTACATGGATAAACTTGTAGCGGCAATTTTAAAATCCAATTTTATCAAAGATGAAAAAATATTCTATAAGAAATATCAACTTGCGCGAGCCATCTTTTATCTCAATGCTTTTGACTGGGCAGCAAATTCAGATAATCCAGAAAAATATTTTGGTGAACTTGCGACACGGTGGAATAAAAAACGAGGTTAAACGTTTAAACGCTTAACCTCGGGCAAGACTACTTGCAGCAACGACTTCGTTTGCCAGCGAAGGATGCTACCGGGGTCATCCGGGCTACTTTGGCGACTGTGATTTTTTTAATCACAATCCTTTTCGTCCGCTTCATCCGCTTTCACCTCCTTTCACAGAGTCATTCTTGTTGGTTACCCAGTATAATAGTTTCGTTTGACTGAAGATATTCTAGTGTTAACGCTTTAGTAACGGTACGATAGAAATCGCACATATCAGAGAAAATTCTCTGCCGTTTTTCTCCGATTGAGCGTGAAACAACTTCCCGAGTCACATGACACTGCCCGCCGCACGGACCTTCAATCATGCAGTCACCGCAGTATTCGTCAGTTCCGGGAAATCGATCCTCAACCATTTTGAAAAGACCGCCGCCACGATGGAAAATCA